>NZ_CBFFRK010000159.1:0-9162 GCF_965644245.1 Erwinia sp. V71 | reverse complement strand
CAGGATAGCTTATCGGTAGCTAACCGTCCCTCCATCCACATGACCAAGCGTTGCACTTATTATCTGAATTCGCGGAGGAGAGCGACAATATATTCTGTTTACCCTGCCAGCTGATAACTGTTATCCAGTAACGTAAAAGTAAACTGCTTATCGGAAGAAAAAATCACCTTATTATCGCGGGTGACAAAGATCGCTTCGATATGCGGATAAGCCTGTAAATACTCCCGCCCTTTTTCCACCCCCATGCCATACAGCAGCGTGGTGTAAATATCACCATCAATCGACGCATCAGAAATAATGGTGACGCTGAATAACTCATTATCCAGAGGATAACCGGTGCGCGGATGAAGAATATGGTGATACAGCTTATCGTCGGCGACGAAATAACGTTCATATATCCCCGAGGTCACCACCGATTTATTAACCACATGAATAATGCCAATTAATTCGCCATTATCGCCAAAGGGTTTTTGCAGCCCGACTGCCCACTGCTGATTTGGCCCATTTTGCGGGCGACCCAGCGTCTGCACATTGCCGCCCAGGTTGATAATCGCGTGGTAAACACCGCGCTGATACAGCAGGTTCTTAATCACATCGGCAATATAGCCTTTGGCGATGGCGCCGAGGTCAATCTCCATCCCGGCATGCGGCAGAAAAACACTGTGATTGCTGGCATCCAGCACCAGCTGGTGCGGATCGGTTAACGGCAGCAAGGCATCAATCGCCTCCTGCGGCGGAACCGTATGGCCCTGAAAGCCGATTTTCCAGCGTTTCACCAGTGGCCCGATGGTCAGGTTAAAGCAGCTGCCTGCCAGCAGACTGACCTCAGTCGCACGCTTAATCAGCTGAAACAGCGCCGGGCTGACGCTGACCGGATGTTTCCCCGCAGCATGGTTGATATCCATCACTTCCGAGTGCGCACGGTTGACGGTGAGCTGATCTTCCAGCTCGCCGATACGCGCATAGACTTCCTCAACCAGCGGCGGGTTATCGACAAACAGCTTGAGAAAGATGGGACTGCCCATCAGCACGCGGGTGTAGGTGTAAGCATTGGTGGTCGGCATTCGGTTTCTCATCAGCATCAGCAATAAAAAAAGCCCGTGTCCGCTGTAACGGACACGGGCTTGCCAGATTATAGATCAACCGCGGGCAGAAGCGGCGGCGTTTCGTCCGGCCTGAATACCAAAGATAATGATATCGGCAACGGCGTTACCACCGATGCGGTTCGCACCGTGGATACCACCGACCACCTCACCAGCCGCCCAGGCACCATTAATCACCTGCTGATCGCTGTTCAGTACCGCAGACTCGCCGTTGATCACCACGCCACCCATGGTGTGGTGAACCCCTGGGGCGATGCGGATAGCGTAGAACGGTCCCTGATTAATCGGGTGGCGCAGCGCGGTGCGGCGACCAAACTCTTCATCAACCTGTTTCTCAACGGCGACGTTGAAGTTTTCCAGCGTCGCCAGCAGGTTATGCAGGTCAATATCGAGTTTTTCCGCCAGCGCTTTGGGTGATTCTGCACTGACCACCAGACCACGCGCCAGATACTCTTCCACCGCTTTGTTTTTCGCCCGAATCTGCTCATCAAACATGATGTAAGCATATTTCTCCGGCAGAGCAATAATCGCCGCAGAGACTTTATCGCGGGTATCCATTTCGTTATGGAAGCGCTTGCCCTGCTGCGACACCAGAATCGCACCGCCGCCGCGGATAGATTCAGAAATCAGGTACGAGGTGGTTTGCTCGACGGTTGGGTGAATCTGGATTTCGCCCATATCCACGGTATCCGCCCCCAGCTGTTGCAGCAGCGCGATACCACCGCCAGTGGCACCTTTGTGGTTGGTGGTGACAAAGCCGTCCAGGTCCGGGCGATATTTCACCACCATCTCACTGTTGGCACTGAAGCCACCGGTCGCCACCACCACCGCTTTGGTGATAATCAGCTGCTCTTCGTTGTCATCATTCAGCACACGCACGCCAGTGACCTGATTGCCTTCGCTGACGATTTCCGTGACTGACGTATCCAGCATCACGTCAATCGCGCGCTGAGTGAGGTTTTTCACCAGGCCGCTAATCAGGTAGCCACCGACCGCCGAACCATCCGCCGGACGGTGCGTACGGTCGATGCTCATACCGCCCGTGGTGGTGATATCGTTCAGTTCGATACCGCGATCCGCCAGCCATTCAATCGCTTCCGGCGCATTATCGACAAAATACTGCAGCAGCACCGGGTTGTTTTTGTGCTGGCCGCCTTTCAGGCTTTCCTGATAGAACAGCTCTTTGCTGTCACTGATACCTTTAATGCGCTGGAAGCGGGTTTCCGCCGCGTTCATCCCGGCTGACGCTTTGATGGTGTTACCGCCAATCACCGGCATTTTTTCCACCACCAGCACGCTGGTGCCGTCATCGCTGGCCTGAATCGCGGCCGCCAGACCTGCACCACCGGTACCAATCACCACCACATCATACTGCTGTGGTTTCGCTTCGCCACCGTCCGCCAGTTGCGCTGCTTTAGTGGATTTCGCCAGGGCTTTAGACACTGCTTTTTTCACCGCTTCACTCTGGGTGGTCGCGCCGGTCACGGCATCGACGTGCGGGCTGTTGGCGTCAAGAATACGGGAACGGATAATCTCAAAGCTGTCCAGGAACGCCGCATCCGGCTGGCTGTCCGCCACCAGTTCGATGTTTTTAATGCCGTCACTTTCCAGGCTGACATTCACCAGCAGTTCGTGGCTCTCATCCACCACTTTCTCCTGGAACACACCGGCCATAAATTTCTTACCGCTCATGCTCATATCACGGATCATCGCTTCCACCAGCGAGAAGCGCCACAGCGGTTCCGGGATAGTCAGCGCTTCACGTTTGCTGCTGTCGATAAACAGCTCCAGCGACTGCTGCGCCATAATGCGGTCAGTCCAGTCCGGATACGCGATAGTAGCTTTACCAACGGCAATCAGATCATAGCCATGATCCAGCGCCACTTCAGCATCACACTGGTTCACCACCCCACCAACGCCCATCACCGGAACCTGCGCCAGCTGCGCGGAACGCATGGCAACATATTTCTGAATCAGCGGAGTGGGATCAGTCGTGTCAACAATGGACGGACGCAGTGTGTGGCCGACAGAGAAGTGCAGATAGTGCAGGCCGCGCGCCGCCAGTTTCTCCAGCAGGTACATGGTGTCGTCAAAGCGAATGCCCGGCACTTCCATCTCTTCCGGCGAGAAGCGGTAGCCAATAATAAAGGAAGGATCAGCATGCTGCTGCACCATCTGGTGAGTGATCTCCAGCACCGCCAGCGGGAATTTCGCCCGGTTATCGCGGCTGCCGCCCCACTCATCGTCACGCTGGTTGGAGTTAGGAGAGTAGAACTGCTGGATCAGATAAGTGTTCGCGCCGTGGATCTCCACGCCGTCAAAGCCCGCTTCGATCGCGCGACGTACTGCTTCACCAAACTTAGTGATCATCCCCGCCACTTCCGCCGTACTCAGGGCACGCGGTGTGGCAGCACCATCACGTGGCGCGGCCAGCGCACTTGGCGCGACCGGGGTCTGGCCGCCGATCAGTTTCGGCTCCACCATACGGCCGCCGTGGTAGATCTGCAGAATGGCTTTCGAGCCTTTCTCTTTGATCACCTTCGCGATTTTCGCCAGACCTTCAATTTTGTCGTCATTATCGATACCAATGGCGCCCGGGAACGCGAGGCCGAGGTTATCAATAAAGCAGCACTCGACAATCACGGTGCCGATGCTTCCCGCACGTGCCTGATAGTATTCGATCAGTTCTTTATTGACGGTGCCGTCATAGAAACCGGTGCAGGTGGTCATCGGGGCCATCAGCAAGCGGTTTTTCAGTTCGACGCCATTGGGCAGCTGAAAAGGGGTGAACAAGCGGTCGGTAATATCGCTCATAGTGGGTGACTCCATAAAATTTGCCTGATGTTTTGGATGCTTTAAATTCTGTACCGTTCTATTCAGAAAAAAGGGGCAGAGCGGAATTCGGTTATTTGTTTTTAATTTTATTTGATGGTTGCAGTCTATCACTGCATTTTTCTGCCGTGTAAGAAATAGCGGGCGAAACTGTTTTAGATCAATGTTTGTCAGCTGACGCAGCGACATTATTATCTCGCCAACATCAGTTAATTAACGATGTTAAAAAGATATTCACAATAATATTACCGTTTTAGTTTTGTAACTTAAAAAAGTAAACTGAAATGGGTTATTCCATAAAAAAGGAATAAGTTATTCTTATCATGGCCGGACAGTTTTTATCCTCTGACAAGCGGTTTACCACGCGATTTTGCCAGCGGTTCAGTGCTATGATGCTCAGGGAAAGCCCTGCTGACAGCAGGGTTAAAGCAGAGAAATCCAGATGCAGTAAGTGTTGTTTCACTTAACCTGAAACACGCCAGTGACGAATAACGATGCAAAAAACGATGACAACAAGGTTACCGGCACACTTTCTGAACACTTCCCAGCTTAACCGTGTCAGCTGGAGAGGCATAAAAAATCAAAAAATGGCATCCGGGATGTCATTTAAATATTTCTAATTTAACCATCTTAAGTGAGATAAAAAATGTCAAATAAACCATTTCATTATCAGGAACCCTTCCCGCTTAATAAAGATGACACTGAGTATTATCTGCTCAGCCGCGATTATGTTTCTGTTACAGAATTTAATGGCAAGCCGATGCTCAATGTTGATCCACAGGCGCTGACGCTGCTGGCACAACATGCTTTCCATGATGCGGCATTTATGTTGCGGCCAAAACATCAGCAGCAGGTTGCCGATATCCTGCATGACCCGGAAGCCAGTGAGAACGATAAATACGTGGCGCTGCAGTTCCTGCGCAACTCCGAGATTGCCGCGAAAGGCATTCTGCCTACCTGCCAGGACACCGGCACCGCGATTATCGTCGGCAAAAAAGGCCAGCAGGTGTGGACAGGCGGCGATGACGAAGCTGCGCTGTCGCAGGGTGTCTACAACACTTACACCGAAGATAACCTGCGCTACTCACAGAACGTGGCGCTGGATATGTATAAAGAGATCAACACCGGCACCAACCTGCCTGCGCAGATCGACCTGTATAGCGTGAACGGTGCTGAGTATAAATTCCTGTTTATGGCGAAGGGTGGCGGTTCCGCCAACAAAACTTATCTGTACCAGGAAACCAAAGCGCTGCTGTCCCCTGGCAAACTGAAAAACTGGCTGGTTGAGAAGATGCGCAGCCTCGGCACCGCTGCCTGCCCGCCTTACCATATTGCCTTTGTGATTGGCGGCACCTCTGCAGAAGCCACGCTGAAGACGGTGAAACTGGCCTCTACCGGTTACTATGACGCGCTGCCAACCGAAGGTAACGCGCATGGTCAGGCGTTCCGCGATATCCAGCTGGAACAGGAACTGATGGAAGAAGCGCGTAATCTGGGCCTTGGCGCACAGTTTGGCGGTAAATACTTCGCCCATGACATCAAAGTGGTGCGTCTGCCGCGTCATGGCGCCTCCTGCCCGGTAGGTATGGGCGTTTCCTGCTCTGCTGACCGTAATATTAAAGGCAAGATTAACCAGGACGGTATCTGGCTGGAAAAACTGGAGAATAATCCAGGCAAGTATATTCCACAGGAACTGCGCAAAGCGGGTGAAGGTGAAGCGGTGCGCGTGGATCTGAACCGTCCGATGGCCGAGATCCTGCAGCAGCTGGCGCAGTACCCGGTTTCCACCCGACTGTCACTGAACGGCACCATTATTGTGGCGCGCGATATCGCCCATGCCAAACTGCAGGAGCGCATCAGCAATGGTGAAGGTCTGCCACAGTATATTAAAGATCATCCGGTCTACTACGCAGGGCCGGCCAAAACGCCAGAAGGTTACGCGTCAGGTTCCCTCGGCCCGACCACTGCGGGACGTATGGACTCGTATGTTGACCTGCTGCAGTCACATGGTGGCAGTATGATTATGCTGGCGAAAGGCAACCGCAGTCAGCAGGTGACCGATGCCTGTCATAAACACGGTGGTTTCTACCTCGGCAGTATCGGTGGCCCGGCAGCGGTACTGGCGCAGAACAGCATCCGTCATCTGGAGTGTGTTGAATATCCGGAACTGGGTATGGAAGCGATCTGGAAGATTGAGGTGGAAGACTTCCCGGCCTTTATTCTGGTGGATGATAAGGGCAATGATTTCTTCGCGCAGATTCAGAATTCAGCGTGTGGGAAATGTGCGGGTAAATAACATATTGGCCTAATGGTAGCCTTTTACGAGCTGTTATCACCGTACAGGTCAATATGCACTAACTCCCCCTCCCCCATATTATGGGGGAGGAAATCAACCAGATGATACGGGCAGGCCCGAAGACATCACCTGTCAGAGCATCCTCTTCTCTTTAAACCTCTACCCAGCGCCGTTCGATAGCCGAAACCGCAATCGCTTCCAGCACTTTCGAAACCTGTAACCCTTCAGCAAAATCTGGCCACATGCGATCGCCAGCGGCGATACCATTAATCAGATCGCGAATCTCGACCGTTTTCTGATCGTTAAAGCCGATACCATGGCCCGCCGAGATACAGAAATTAGCGTAATCAGGATGTGCCGGCCCGGTCAGAATCGTTTTAAACCCCTGCCGCCCCGCGGGTTCGTCATGCAGATACAGCTCCAGTTCTGCCATACGCTCCTGGGTGTAACGGATTGTGCCTTTGGTGCCGGTGACCACATAAGTGAGTCCCATTTTACTGCCGCAGGCAATACGTGAAGTTTCAATCACGCCATGTGCGCCCTGTGCGAAACGCAGCAGTGCGCTGGCCTGGTCTTCGTTCTCAACCGGCAGCAGCCGGGCACGATCCTGCGGGTCCGGACGCTGTTTAATTACCGTCTGCATATCACCGCTGACTTCGGTGATATCGCCGACCAGATAGTGCGCCATATTGACAATATGTGCCGCCAGGTCACCCAGCGCGCCCAGTCCGGCTTTTGCTTTCTGGCAATGCCAGTCAAGTGGCGTATCAGGGCTCGCCAGATAATCTTCGTTATGCGTGCCGTAAAAGTGCACCACCTCGCCAATTTCGCCGCGGGCAATAATTTCACGCGCCAGCTGGCTGGTGGGGTTTTTCATATAGTTGAAACCGACCAGGGTTTTCACCCCAGCCTGCTGCGCAGCACGCGTCATCTCTTCGGCGTCCGCCACCGTCAGCGCCAGCGGTTTTTCGGAATAGACATGTTTGCCGTGACGAATCGCCTCCAGCGCCATCTCTTTATGCAGGAAATTAGGCGCGCAGATATCCACCACATCAATATTCGGGTCGCTGACCAGCTCACGCCAGTTGCCGGTGGAACGGGTAAAACCAAATGCATCCGCCTGGCTTCGCGCCAGCTCCGGCGTCACCTCTGCCAGCATTTCACGTACAATTTCGCCTTTCAGCTTAAAGACGGTGGCAGCCTGTGCGTAGGCGATTGCGTGACAACGGCCAATATATCCCGTCCCAATCAGTCCAATCCTTACCTTTTGCATACCGATTTTCCCGCAAGTGGTGAATAATTAAACTGGAATGTATATTTCAAAATATTCCTTCACAATGGAAAAATGAAATATTTGTGATCATCCTTCAGAAGATTGTTGCAAACCGGTGAGCGTCTTAGACGGTGTTGTGAAGTGATGATGGCGGGCAGTATCGGGCGACCGCAACCCATATGGGGCTGGCATTGCGGGTACTGCGAGTGCCCTGCAGCGCAGATTAACAGCACATTGACGATTTATTCAGCAGTCAGTAAATTCCGCTGAAAACAAGCTTTGACAGGACGATACACTCTCGTTATTATGCGCCCCGTTCACACGATTCCTCTGTAGTTCAGTCGGTAGAACGGCGGACTGTTAATCCGTATGTCACTGGTTCGAGTCCAGTCAGAGGAGCCAATTTAGAGAAAGCAGACGTTCACTGACGTCTGCTTTTTTGCTTTATATCAATTGGTTATCTCCTTCTTCAGGTTCGCCCTCGTTCACCAAAAAACGCTCGAAGCCATACCCTTTTGCTGGTAAAAATACTGGTAAGGCTGGTTCGATTTCGTTTTTACCAGCAATCGGAGGGAACCGTCATGTCACTTACTGATACTAAGTAAAAAATGCCAAGCCGTCAGAAAAGGCGGTGAAGCTCACTGACGGGTTCGGCCTCTACCTGCTGGTACATCCCAACGGCTCCAAATACTGGCAGCTAGGCTATCGCTTTGAAGGGAAACAGAAGGTGTTTTCCATCGGTGTATACCCTGCTGTTTCACTGGCTGATGCCAGACAACGCCGGGATGAAGCAAAAAAGCTGTTAGCTTCTGGCGTTGATCCCAGCGCTAAAAAACAGGCTGACAACAAAACCATTCAAGAGAAACGTAACAATACCCGCGCTTTCAAAACCGTTGCCAAAAGCTGGTTTGCCACCAAAACCACATGGTCGGAATATTATCAGCGTTCTGTTTGGACCCGTCTTGAAACTTACCTGTTCCCTGACATCGGAAACAAAGACATAGCTGAACTGGATACCGGCGATCTGCTGGTTCCCATCAAAAAGATAGAGAAGCTGGGTTATCTGGAAATTGCTATGCGGGTGAAACAGTACGCCACCGCCATCATGCGTTATGCCGTCCAGCAAAAGATGATCCGTTTCAATCCTGCCTATGACTTGGAAGGTGCAGTTCAGAAGCCACAAACGGAACACCGCCCCGCTATCGAGCTAGAAGAGATACCTACCCTACTGGAATGTATTGAAGGCTATCAGGGGCGTAGCAGATTGACCCAATTGGCGATAAAACTCAATTTGCTGATTTTTGTGCGTTCCAGTGAACTCCGCTTTGCCAGATGGTCAGAGATCGATTTCAAAAGCGGTTTGTGGGTTATTCCAGAACAACGTGAAGCCATTGAAGGGATCAAGCATTCTGGCCGTGGTGCCAAAATGCGTAGGAAACATTATGTTCCTCTGTGCAATCAAGCTCTGGCAATTTTGGAAGAGCTAAAAGACCTCACCTATGACGTTAACGGTGATGACGGCTTTATCCTGACGGGCTGTTATGATGCGATGAAACCTATGAGTGAAAACACCATCAACAAAGGGAAGGTGCGATTTAATCGTCAATTATGAGAACATAACCCTTTCTTTGACATAGACTTTTCACGATGCCCGCTCT
>NZ_CBFFRK010000158.1:0-9790 GCF_965644245.1 Erwinia sp. V71 | reverse complement strand
TACAGCTCAGCTAAGGTAAGGCTAATACAGCTAAGGACTCCACTGAACCCCACCGATTAAATCGCACCTTCCCTAAGGAAAAGTTGTTTCGCGAGCAGAACCGATAGGATTGCGGATTTTCGCATCGGTAAGAGTCATTTGGGGGTCGCTCCGTCATCGAACTGACAATGACCCCAAATCAGACCACCAATTGACCCGGATGCAGAGGGAAAAACAGAAACGCATCGGGAAGAGTTTTCACGCTAACTCGTTGAATCTATACCGCACAGGGATTCGCAGGGATGCATGAGAACAGGATATTGGCTCCTCTGACTGGGATCGCCTTTGCCAGTAACTGGCTAATAATTAAGCTAAATCGGAAATCGCTTTCTGTCAAGACCACCAGAGTGACCACCAATGGGCACAGGTTACATAAAGTTGGTTTGAGCGCCTCGCTGCATGTGGTGAGTTACTATGACTATGGTGTGTCCTTGTAGTGGTCAACTAAAACTGGCCACCGCTTGAGAGTTTTTCCAGTATCGGTTTTCCGATTCGTTTGGGGGTAACCCACCGTTATATTCATGCGGCCTTAGCGAGCTGTAATACCCGACGATATAGTCTGTGACCGCATGAGCTGCTTCGCTAAAGTTTATATAACCAGTCACCGGCACCCACTCGTTTTTCAGACTCCTGAAGAATCGTTCCATCGGGCTGTTATCCCAACAGTTTCCGCGTCTGCTCATATTCTGCCTGATCCGGTAGCGCCACAGTAACTGTCGGAACTGCCTACTTGTATAGTGGCTACCCTGGTCACTGTGGAACATCACTCCAACTGGTTTACCGTGAGTTTCCCACGCCATTTCCAGCGCTTTGATGGTCAGCCTGCTGTCCGGTGAGAATGACATTGCCCAGCCCACCGGTTTCCTTGCGAACAGATCGAGAACAACAGCGAGGTAAGCCCAACGCTTGCCTGTCCAGATATACGTCACATCGCCGCACCACACCTGATTGGGCTCTGTCACTGCGAACTGTCGCTCAAGGTGATTCGGGATAGCGATGTGTTCATGACCACCACGTTTATACCGGTGAGTGGGCTGCTGACAACTCATCAGCCCCAGCTCTTTCATGAGCCTGCCGGCAAGCCAGCGTCCCATTCTGAAGCCTTTCAGGGTTGCCATAGTCGCGATACTTCTTGCGCCAGCAGAGCCATGGCGGATGTTATGCAACTCCAGAACCTGACTGCGTAATACAGCCCGCTTGCCGTCAGGCTTTTCGGGGCGTTTTTTCCAGTATTTGTAACTGCTGCGATGAACCCCGAACACGTGGCAGAGTGTAACCACAGAATAGTGCGCTCTGAGTTTCCCGATTAACGAGAATTGTTCAGGGAGTCTGACATCAAGAGCGCGGTAGCTTTTTTAATATTTCGTTTTCCATCTCAATACGTTGCAGTTTTTTCTTTAACTCACGTATTTCAATCTGTTCAGGTGTTATGGGTGAAGCTTTAGGCGATTTACCTTGCTGTTCTTCCCGTAACTGCCTTACCCAGCGCGTCATTGTCGACAGGCCGACATTCATGGCATTAGCTGCGTCCATGACAGTGTAATTTTGGTCAAGAACTAACTGGGCAGATTCCCGTTTAAACTCGGGGGCTGAAACGCCTTCGCATTGTGTCACCTGTGTTGTTATGAGGTGAGGATATCACCTCTTATCAGGTGGCCAAATCCATTAAACCACTACACTGCTCCTGAGTAGCTGGGGGGCAGTGAAGAAGTCACGGTCACTGGAGAACAGATTGTCTTTGCCCTTGTACTGGAAGGTAAGAGCTGAGAAGTTATTGTTTATAAGGACTTTTTTCCACGGAGTCTGCTGTAGGGTGGGATTGTGCCCACCCGCCCCCTAACACTTTATAGAGTGTGATGAGATTTGATTTGTGCGATAGCTCGCTTTGAATCAGTGCCTGTTGTGCTGAATACAGTGTGCGCTGCGCATCAAGTACCTCCAGATAACTGGCTACCTCATTGGAGTATTGAAGTTGCACCAAATCATAGGATGCCTGAGCGGCTTCGGTGCGTTTACGCTGTGCTACTAGTTTCTCGCTGACTACGCTTCGATCGGCCAGCGCATCGGCAACCTCCCGAAAAGCTGTCTGGATTGATTTTTCGTATTCAGCGACGGCGATATCGCGTTCTACCTTTGAGGTGTCCAACTGAGCCTGCAAACGTCCGCTATCGAAGAGCGGGATGGTAATCTGTGGTGAGAAGCTCCAGCTACGGCCACCGCTGTCAAACAGGCTCGATAGCTCGTTGCTGGCACGGCCAATCGACGTAGTCAGGCTGATGCTAGGAAAGAATGCGGCACGAGCTGCACCAATGTTCGCATTAGCGCCGATCAGATCGTGTTCGGCAGCGAGAATATCTGGACGGTTGTGTAGTAGATCCGAGGGCAAGCCTGATGGTATCTCACTGGCACCTAGAAGTGTAGTCAACGCACCAGGGGCGGGCAGCAACGTGTCCGGTAGTGACGTTCCTAGCAGCAGTTCGAGTGAATTGCGATCTGTCATCACGAGCTTATCGGTATTCAATGCTTCGACGCGGGCATTTTCCAGTTCTCCTTCTGATTGGCGAAGCTCTAACTGAGAAGATTTTCCGACGTCGGTGAGACGGCGCTGCAGATCATACGCTTGTTGACGACTGCGCAAGGTTTCATGTGCCAGCTGTTGTAGATCCTGATCCGATGCAAGTGTCAGGTAGCTCCCTGCTACTTCGGAAATCAAACTGATATGTGTTGAACGCCGTGTTTCTTCGGTAGATAAATAAGACTGTAGTGCTTTTTCTTTTAGGCTGCGTACGCGCCCGAACAGATCGAGTTCATAAGCGCTGACGCCAACATTGAGTGAATATGAACGGGAAACGCCGCCAAAGCCCGTGTAAGAAATCGAAGCTGGAGTACGCTGTGCTGATTCTGAACCAGAAATGTTGACGCTGGGTAGCAGATCCGCGCGCTGAATACGGTATTGCGCCTGAGCTTTCTCAATATTCAACGCTGCAATGCGCAAGTCGCGGTTATTGTCTAAGGACAGCTGTATAACCTGACGCAACTTCGGATCGGTGAATAAATCCTGCCAGCCGATATCTGCGGCCGTTTTGGTGGAAGGATTCGATGTATTCGAGAGTGTGGACCACTGTGTGGCAACTGGTGATACGGGGCGCTGGTACTCAGGTGCCATTGTGCATCCTGTCAATACCGAGGTCAGTACAATTATCGACAGCAACCGTGATCGATTGACAAAAGAGTGAGAGTAGCTGTTTGTAAGGAAAGCATTCATAGATGTGGCACCAGGGCTCTTGATTCGGAGCCGACGACATTTGTCGTCGGCGTGTAATATTAACAGTGTGTGGTTCATTCGACGTCATGCGGAATTCTGAACCAGATGAGGTAGAGTGCAGGCAGGAATAGCAGCGTCAGCACGGTTCCCACAATGATGCCGCCCATCATGGCGTAGGCCATTGGCCCCCAGAAAATCTCTCTGGAAATGGGGATCAACGCCAGTGTGGCTGCGGCAGCCGTCAACATAATTGGCCGCATACGATGCTCTGTGGCTTCTACGACGGCTTTCCAGGGGGACAAGCCTTCTGCACGCATTGTTTCGATATGCACGACCAGAATGACGGAGTTCCTAATCAGAATACCGATGAGAGCCAATACACCCAATATGGCGACGAAGCCGAGCGGTGCGTTACTCAACAGCAAAGCAGCAACCACGCCGATCAAGGCCAATGGCGCGACGGAAAAGACCAGAAACAGGCGGTGAAAACTCTGCAACTGGATCATCAAGATCGTCGCCATGACGAAGAGCATGAGCGGGATGACCTTGATAATCGGACCCTGGGAATTACTACTTTCCTCAACGGCACCAGCTACATCGATAGCGTACCCTGCAGGTAGATTTTTGCTGAGTTCATCAACCCTTGGGGAAAGCGCTTTGACAATTGTCGCGGGTTGAGTGGCGTCGTTGACGCCAGCTTTCAGAGTAATCGTTGCGGTACGATCGCGGCGCCATATCGTTGGCTGTTCAAGCTCATAGCGGAACGTGGCAACGGAAGACAATGGAACCAATTGCCCGTTGCTGCTCGTAAGTTGTAAATCGAGCAGTGATTCGACCGATCCTCTATCATGTTCTTGCCCGCGCCACAGAACGTCTACCAGATAAATATCATCTCTGACTTTCGTGACTGTATCGCCCTGAGCCACACCGTTTAACGCTTGGGCGATGGTTTCCGTTGAGACGCCCATTTGTCTGGCTTTATCCTGAAGGACATTCACTTTTACAACCCGTGCAGGTTCGTTCCAGTCAAAGGCTAGATTGTTCAACGAGGGGTGAGCACCAACGATGGCGGCAAGTTTGTGCGACAGGTCACGCACGACTTGCAACTCTGGGCCCGATACGCGGTACTGCACCGGTTTGCCAACCGGAGGACCGATGTCCAGCAGCTTGACATAGGCATCTGTACCCGGGAAGGTTTTACCCAGATAGTCTCGGAAATCCTTCAGTAGTCGGTTTCGTTCTTCGATCCCTTTGGTGACGATCACCATCTGCCCAAAAGAAACGGATGATGGCTGAACATCAAAAGCCAGAATAAAACGCGGTGCGCCAGATCCGACATAACTTGACCAGTGGAGCACATCGGGGTTGCCGTTAAGTTTTTCCTGCTCGAACTGCGCCATCTGCCGACTGGTTTCTGTAATAGCGCTGTTTTGCGGGAGATTCCAGTCAACAACCAACTCTGGGCGATCGGAATTCGGGAAGAACTGCTGTTGTACCTGCGACATTCCTCCAATTGAAGCAGCAAAAAAAATCCCGGTTACGATAACGGTTAACCAGCGATGCCGCAGGCAAAACTGCAAAGTACGAGAGAAGAACTGGCCAAATTTACTCTTATGTTCGTCGTGCTTTTTCATCGTAGTGGGTAGGATGGTTACTCCCAGCAGAGGGGTAATCAGCACTGCTACGACCCATGATACGAGCAAGGACACGGAGATAACCACAAACAGCGTAAAGGTGAACTCGCCAGCGTTACTGCCGTTGAGTCCCACCGGGATAAAGCTTGCAACAGTGACGAGCGTACCCGTCAGCATCGGGAATGCGGTGGATGTATAAACATGCGTTGCAGCTTTTCTCAGGCTGTCCCCAGCTTCCAGTCGGGCGACCATCATCTCGGTCGCAATCATGGCATCATCCACCAGAAGGCCCAACGCAATAATCAACGCACCGAGTGAGATGCGCTGTAATGAGATATCCGAGTAATACATCGCCACAAAGGTTATCGCCAGGACTAACGGAATAGTGATGGCAACGACCAGTCCGGCCCGCAAGCCCAGGCTGATAAAACTGATGATCAGAACAATGGCGACGGCTTCAAACAGCGCGTGTGTAAAGCCTGAAACGGCATCATCGACAACAGCGGGCTGATCGGAAACGCGATCTACCGATACACCGATGGGTAAGTCATGAACAATACTTTTCATCATGCGATCGAGTGCGTCGCCAAACTCCAGTAAATTGCTGCCGGGTTTTAGTCCCACCGCTAACGCGATGCCGGGTTTTCCATTAAAACGAAAGAGGGTAGTGGGGGGATCGACGTAACCGCGTGTAATCGTGACGACATCACTCAGCGGGAGGAAGCGGTCATTTACCCGGAGATTGATATTCCGCAAGCTTTCTTCTGAAATAAAGCCGCCGCCAACACGCAGGGCGATACGTTCAGAGCCTGTTTCAATGAAACCGGAAGGCGTTACCGCATTCTGTGCCTGTAATGCTGCCATTATCGCGGAGCGATCAATACCCAAGGCCGCGCTTTTGCGGGTTGATAGCTCCAGAAAAATAACCTCATCCTGAGCACCGAGAATATCGACTTTGCCAACGTTGGGTATCGTGAGAATCTTTTTACGCGCGTCTTCGACCCTATCGCGTAATTGTCGATGTCCCACGCCATCGCTGGTAAATGCATAGATATTGCCGAATACATCATCAAAACGGTCATTAAAAAATGGCCCGACCAAACCAGACGGAAATTCTCCATGAATATCGGACATCATATTGCGAACGCGCTGCCAAATCTGCCGGACATCTTTCGACGGAGTGTCATCTTTGAGATCAACGAAAATAGTGGTTTGTCCTGCTGTAGTCTGGCTACGGGTGTGTTTGAGGGTATCGAGCTCCTGTAGTTTTTTTTCAATACGGTCGGTTACTTGTTTGGTCACTTCTTCTGCCGACGCGCCAGGCCACTGGGCCTGAATAACCATTGTCTTGATGGTGAAAGAAGGGTCTTCTTCTCGACCCAGCTCAAGATAGGAGAAAAGCCCCGCCAGAGCGGAAACAAGGACAAAATACCAGACGAGGGAACGATGATTCAGCGCCCAGTCCGAAAGGTTGAATTTACTCACTGATTTGGCTTCCTTTCAATTCGGACCTTCTGACCGGGGGTCAGCACGTTAACACCAGCAATCGCGACATCTTCACCCTCGTGCAGACCAGATGCGATACGAACATATGGTGTTCCGGTCTGAATGGCCTCTATCTCCACTGCTCTGAGTGAAACCGTCTTTGCCGTAGGATCAATGATCCAGACAGAGAATCCGCCCTCTTGCTGCCGGATGGCGGTAGCAGGTAGTACAATAGCATCATGGGATTGATCTATCTTGACCGGCGTAGCGGTGACCATTGAGCCGAGACGGAATTGTGCTGGTGCACCGTCTATACCTATTTTCAGCCTGCGCGTTCGTGTACTGGCATCGGTTTCCGGCGCAATCTCCCGTAGTGTGCCAACGGCATGTATCGTATTGTCAATTTGCAGTGAAACATCGAAGCGACTGCCCAGATGCAAATCGGCAAGCTGCGTTTCTGGTATGTCTACCACCACATCGCGCAACCCCTGCTGTGACAGTCGCAGTGTGGTTTGTCCAGCGGTGACGGTTTGTCCAGCCTCCACCGAGACGTCGCTGATGACACCATCAAACCTTGCTCTCAGCTTGGTGTACCCCAACTGTTCACGTGCTTTTTCCAGGCGCGCTTTTGCTTGTACGACGGCAGATTGGGCTGAATTCATCTCCTGCTCGGCCAATTCCAGGTTTTCGGCGCTCATCGCGTTGGCGCTCACCAAAGCTCGTCTGCGTTTCTCGGTTAATACCGCAATATCTTGCCGGGCGACAGCATCGCGAAGGTTTGCTTCAGCGCTGAAGACACCCAGTTGTAGCGTCAGAGGATCGAGCTCGGCAAGTACGTCACCTTCATGGACGAGATCGCCCACGTCGACATAGCGTGATATAACCCGTCCCATGGTCTGGAAGGCCAATTCGGACTCAAAGCGTGCCTGTACAGTACCGGGTAAGTGCATGTTCTGTGTTTGCTCCAATTTTGCAGTCATTGAAAGAATGGGGCGAGGCAAATCTTCGGACGCGCTTTTCTGATCACAACCAGAAAGAAACACGACCGAGAAGCAGGAAAACAGCCATTGATAGCGGTTCATTTCAGTGTTCCTCCCATGATACGGATTGCCCTTCTCTGAGAAATTTTCCACCGCTGGTAACGATAAGTTCTTGCGGCGCAATCCCTGCTGTCACGATGAAATCGCGTGAGCGATAGTGTGAAACCGTGACTTCACGTAGTGAAACTGAATGTTTTGTCGTATCGATAATCCAAACAGCAGGCATACCCAGTGAAGAAGTGATTGCACTGGCAGGTAGAACGATCCCTTGTTGCGGGGGCGAGTGGAATTTGCCGACGACCGGTGTTCCGAGCGGCCACAACGTATCTTCCGGCAATGTCGCTTTGATTCGGATGGTTCCAGAGGCTTCTGTCAGTACGGGAGAGAGCTCCCTTATTTGTGCTTGTATCTGGCGTGAGCGGTCTGTCACCAATGCGATATCGACATTGGTAAGCGGTTGCCCATGCAGAAAATAGGCCTCAAATACCTGAAAGACGGCTTCATGCTGACCATCTTGAGCCAGCGTGAAGACAGTTTGTGCCGAAGAGACGACCTGACCAACTTCAACATTGCGGGAAGTAATAATACCGTTGGCGTCAGCCCTCAAAACGGTAAAGGAGCTGGCATCAAGCGCTGTATCTAATGACGCTTTGGCCGAGGCCATGGATGCCTCGGCGGTAAGTAATTCCTGCCTTGACTGATCCCAGGTCGCTTGAGAGATGGCTTTCACTGGAAGCAGTTTCTGATTACGAGCAAAAACGCTCTGTTTCAGTTTCAATGTGGCGCGTGCAGAACGTAGTTCTGCCTGAGCAATCTCCACATCAGCCCGTTTTTCCGTATCGTCCAGACGAGCCAGAACATCCCCTTTTTTGACTCGGTAACCGGTATCTACCAGACGTTCAGTTACCCTGCCATTCGTACGGAATGCGAGGTTGGCTTGGTATCGCGCTTTAACTTCACCCGTGATTTCTGCCCCGGACTGATATTGCGCTAGGGGGGCTCGGATTGCCTGAACCTGTTGTGTGGGGACAGACGAATTCGTGTTTTTGTCGCCACAGCCTGCGAGCAATACACAGGTAAGCGATAGGGAGAGCATAGAAAGTGATTGCATGAGGTTCCCATCGTTGCAGTTATACAAACGAGAGAATACTAGTCACTGACTAACTAGTCAGTCAATTTAATTCTTGTGCAGAAAAAAAGACCTGCTTACCATAGTGCTGTTTAATAATAATGGCGTAAGCGATAAACCTCGCCTGGAAGTAACGTGCATGAATTGCATCGGCCAGTGTTTCCTGTTGAGTTCTTCCGTGTGGGCAAGGTTACTAATAAAGCCAATGCGTGGATCCATCGCGTTCACGCTGAGCCGATAATGCGGTTATCGTTCTTTGCTATTATCAGGCCAGACATAGTGTCAGGCTTAAGGAGCATATGGTTATGTTAAAAAAATTATCCAGAGCGGAGCAGAAAGCACGTCGCCCTCGTGAAATCATTGAAGCTGCTTTTGAGGAGTTCAGTGAAAAAGGGTACATGGCGACTCGCCTTGAGGACGTAGCTAAGCGCCTTGGTATCACCAAAGGGACCATTTATCTTTATTTCCCGACAAAGGAGGCGCTGTTTGAAGCCATGGTTCGGCATACGTCGCAGCCTTTCGCTGATGTGCTTGAATTACTCAATACGTTGGAAGGAAGTTATGCGGAAAGATTTCGCGCTCTGTTACTGCTGGCTTATGAAAAAATCTCTGAAGACAAAAAAATCCAAAAGATGATTCGGCTATCGATGATCGAGAGCATGCATTTTCCTGAACTGCTGCAGCGTCATTACAATGAGTTTATCGTTCCCCTAAGCAACGCGGTCGATCAACTTGTTAAAGAAGGTATAAACGCTGGGGAATTTAGTTATGGCGCGGCATCACGTATGCCTGATGTCGTGATGAGTTCGGTATTACATATCGCAGTATGGCAGTTGCTAATGGCGAACAGGCGAGATATTAACGAGGTGTCTTTCATTGACGCGCATGTTGATATGACGCTGAATGGATTGATAGTACGCGATTGATTTGTAATGATTTTATTCGGTTTTCGTATTTAATCGCAGATGTAACCTGACAGGTATTTGTAGTGGTCAACAAAAATAGGGCACTCTATCTGGATTGTTTGTAGAACACTCGCCCTAATTCGTTTTCGCTAAGGAAGGTGCGATTTAATCATTCAAAGTTCTGTTCATGACTACAATGATTGCCGTTCATCTATTGTTTTCAGTGTTTTGGGCGGTTCTTTGTTCATTTACCATACGATGACAGGACGAAAAAATGGTTCCCATCGAATTAA
>NZ_CBFFRK010000157.1:0-9807 GCF_965644245.1 Erwinia sp. V71 | reverse complement strand
GCGGGCATCGTGAAAAGTCTATGTCAAAGAAAGGGTTATGTTCTCATAATTGACGATTAAATCGCACCTTCCTTAAGACAGGCGGCTTAGCGTTGCACTTCGAACTTGAATCCGCCTATCACACTGCTCGGTTACATTTTTTTCCACCACACTTTCCACTATTTTCATTTTACTGCTGAAGTGGCGGTAAATCTGCCCCGCCCCCATACCTGATGCATCCTGTATTTCCTTCATCGAACTTCCATTCACTCCTTTACTGATGATGCATTTCCCCGCCGCAACTGTAATTTTGTTTTTCTGGACAGTAAAGGCGGACTTCTGTTCACCGTTAGCGTTCATCAATACGTCTCCTGCATGTTTCTGATACCGGCAGGCAATGTGCACTGTTCTGCTGCCTGCCAGGCCGCTATTATGCTTTCCACCCGCCCCCGAGCACTTTATAGAGAGTGACGTGCTGAGTGAGCTCTCCGGCACGAGCTGAAATTTCAGATTTTCTTGCTTCAAAGAGTGTACGCTGAGCCACCAGAACATTGAGATAATTATCAACACCCTCACGGTATCGCTGCAGGGCGAGTTCGTAATAACGTGTATTAGCCACCGTATCCTGAACCCGCGCGGTCAGCTCATGACGGTAGGTGCTCTGCCCGGCAAGGGCATCTGACACTTCTTTAAATGCCGTCTGGACCGCTTTCTCATAGTTTGCGATTTCCACGCGTCTGGATATTTCGGCCACATCAAGATTTGCGCTGTTTTTGCCGCCGTCGAAAATGGGGAGACTGATGCTGGGCACAAAAGACCATGCGGCTGTTCCGCCCTCAAGCAGATGCCCGAGGCTCTCGGAGGCTGATCCGCCTGATGCAGTCAGGCTGATGTTTGGAAAAAATGCGGCTCTTGCAGCACCAATGCTGGCATTTGCTGCCCTGAGGGTATGCTCAGCGGCAATGATATCAGGCCTTCCGGTTAAAACTTCCGAAGGCATGCCGGATGGCAGTGACTGAAAATGCCAGTCATGCGCCAGCGTTGCATTACTTACAAGGTGTTCTGGCAGCTCGGTCCCGACCAGTAATCTCAGTGCATTAACGTCCTGCTTAACCTGTCGCTCATACTGAGCCAGTTCAGCTTCAGCACTTCTGACTGATGTCTCAGCCTGAACAAGATCCTGCTCGCTGCTAACTTTCATCTCATAACGCTGCCTCGCAAGACGGTATGTTTCTCTCTGGCTTGTTACCGTATCAGCAGCCAGTTTCAGCAGGTCATTATCGGCGCACAACGTCAGATAACCGGACACAACGTCAGATACCAGACTGATCTGCGTTGCCCGGGATGAGGCTTCCGTAGACAGATATTTTTCCAGTGCCTCGTCCCTGAGGCTCCTGAGCCTGCCAAAGAAGTCGATTTCCCACGACGACACCCCCAGGTTCGCTTCATACTGCTGGTAAGTAACCGGACCGGTTGACCGGGTTGAATAAAGGTTTCCCGGAAGATGCGCTGATGTCTGGCTGCCGTTTGCGCTGATGGCTGGCATCAGGGCCGAACGCTCAACCCTGAAACTTGCCCTTGCCGACTCCACATTCAGTGCTGAAACTTTCAAATCACGATTGTTTTCCAGCGCCAGCCCGATGAGCTGCCGGAGCTGCTCATCGGCAAAATAAGTCTGCCATCCTGTCTCAGAGGCCGGTGTGGTTCCCTGAACCTCTTTCGGATGGCCGTCGTTCCCCCAGCGGTCACTGACCGGTAACGCAGGCCGCTCATAATGTGGCTGGAGGTTACATCCTGTAAGAACGGTAACGAGTAATGCGGGTATGACTGAAAAACGTATTACCTTTTTCATTTAATATCCTCAGACGCACTGATTAAAACAGGAAGCGCGATATTTCTTTTCCTGAGCACAGATGCATGTCCTGATGCTTCTGATAATCCGATAAATGATGATGCAACAGACAGCCGGCATTTCAGTGCCGGAAACTTGAAAACGGGACATAATAACTGCAATGCATAAATCCCGATTCAAGGTACCTTTTGTTTCTTTCAGCAAAGCTGAACAGTTCAAGGTCAGCCCCTTTTCTCCTGACCACCCCGAGTCTCGGAAGATGAATACGGTTAACGTCCAGAATGAAACCCTGAAACCCGTCAGACCTTCCGTTATAGTGGAACTGCAGATAACTGCCCGCCGGGATGATAATTTTCATCTCCTCTTTACCGTTAAAAGCACCGTTCCCCTCTTCCGTGGCAGTGATATACCGGATATCTATTATTCCGGGCGTGTCCGGGTTTGAATGGAAGTCAGTCACTCCCCAGGCCTGATGGGGGAGGAAGTGATTCTCACGTAAATACCGCCGAAAAAAGCGGTACCTGACGTCCATGTTAAACAACCCCAATTTTCCCAGCGCACAGGAAAATTTGTTCACCGTCCCGGAGAGTACGCGACATGGCATTGACACGACTTCCGGTGTTCCTACCGGGTAGATGGTCTTATTGTAAGGCGGGAAAAGCTGCGAACAGTCCCACTCGCTTAACCTGCGGTAACGTCCCGGCGGTTGACCGAAATACGCCCTGAATGCCCGGGTGAATGTCTGCTGAGATGAAAAACCGTATTTCATCGCAACATCAATGACACCTGACCGGGTGAGTCTGAGTTCTGCCGCCGCGCAGGATAACTGGCGCCGGCGAATGTATTCGCCCAGAGACATTCCGGTCGACTTCAGATAAGTCCGCTGCAGATGCCATTTGGAGTACCCTGATCTTGACGCAACCTCATCGATGGTGAGCCTGGTACCGAGCTGCGTTTCAATCCACGCAACGAGTTCCGGTATCACGTCATGATTCATCACTCATCTCCTTTCTTTCAAGGACCATATCAAACACGAGATTCAGTGCATCCGTGCCTTTACGTAACAGCAGGGTATTTCCCGGCATCAGCGTCCCTGTCCTGAGCACACCGATAAAAACATAGAAAATCAATGGTGTCAGTGTTTCAGCCTCGGTATCAGCGTTCACTTCTCCGCAGGCCTTTCCTCTCAGAACAGCAACGTGGATCAGGCCCAGCAGTCTGTCCGCACTGTTTTCACCCAGAAGGTCTTCAGGACATTCACTGCCAAAAACGGCCAGTTCGAGAGCATTTCTGAGATGCCTGTTCTTCTGAACTTCCTTCAGCCCCCTGAGCATGCAATGCCGCAGCCCGGAGACGGGTTTCCGGCAGCGGCTGACTGCTTCCGCTTCTGTAAAAAAGACAAAAGGAGCCCGTTCTATAACTTCCCTGAGCAGATCGTGTTTTTCACTGAAATGCCAGTAAATGGCTCCCCGGGTGCATCCGGCTCGCGCGGCAATCATCTGTAAGGTTGTGCGCGTTATCCCTTTTTCCCGGAAACATTCCTCTGCAGCATCGAGTATCTGCCGGCGGGTTTGTTCTGCTTCCAGCCTGGTTCTTCGCATATCTGCTCCCCCACTGTTAACCTGGTGTCGGCAAAGTAAGGCTCTTTAACAACCAGAGGCACTGCAGCGGCCCGCCAGCATCCGGAGCTGCGGGCCGCTGTGTATCAGTGCCCCGCGTCTTCGCCGGCAGTAATAGAATCAGCTTTTTGTTTTTTACTGAAAAAACCGGCAACAAGAACGTAGAAAAGCGGGATATAGAATATCGCCAGTACCGTTGCCGTCAGCATGCCGCCAACGACACCGGTCCCGATAGCATGCTTACTGCCTGAGCTGGCGCCGGATGCAATGGCAAGAGGAATAACCCCCACGATAAATGCCAGTGAGGTCATGATAATCGGGCGCAGACGCACTCGCGCTGCCTCAAGCGCCGCTTCGCCAAGGGGCATGCCGTGCTTTTCATGAAGCTCTCTGGCGAACTCAACTATCAGTATGGCGTTCTTGGCCGACAGTCCGATGGTGGTCAGCAAACCGACCTGGAAAAATACATCGTTGCCCAGCCCTCTCAGAAGCGTCGCACCCACAGCACCAATTACGCCCAGAGGAATGACCAGCATCACGGAGAACGGAATGCTCCAGCTCTCATAAAGCCCCGCCAGACAGAGAAAAACAATGATCAGGGAAAGGGCGTACAGGGCAGGCGCCTGCGAGCCGGACAGACGCTCTTCAAAGGAGAGTCCTGTCCAGGCAACACTCACGCCAGAAGGCAGCCTGGCCGCGATGTCTTCAACCGCCTTCATCGCATCACCAGAGCTGTATCCCGGCGCCGGCTGCCCAAGGATCTCAACCGCAGGAATGCCGTTATAACGCTCCAGTTTTGGGGAGCCGTAAATCCACTTTCCGGTCGCAAAGGAGGCAAATGACACCATTTCACCGTCACTGTTACGCACGTACCATTTGTTAAAGTCCTCCGGAGAAATACGCGAGCCGGCATCCCCCTGTATGTAGACTTTCTTCACGCGGCCGCGGTCATTGAAGTCGTTGACGTAGGTAGACCCCCATGCCGCTGACAGGGTGTCGTTAACGTCACTCAGACTCAGTTTCAGTGCCTGGACCTTTTCATCATCAATCAGAATCTGGTACTGGGGTTCGTCGTTCATCCCGTTAGGACGCACCATCTGCAGCGCAGGGTTTTGCGCCGCCATTCCCAGAAACATATTGCGGGCTTCCATGAGTTTTGCGTGTCCTCCCCCGCTGTTATCCTGGAGGAAAAGGTTGAACCCGGTCGCGTTACCCAGTTCCATTACGGCTGGCGGGGCAAAAGAAATGACTGTCCCCTCTTTGATAGTGGAGAAATACCCCATCGACCGCCCGGCCAGTTCAAACACGCCCCCCTTACGTTCATTCCAGGGCTTGAGTCCCACAAACACCATCGCTGAGCCCTGCCCCCTGCCGGCAAAGTTAAACCCGTTAATCAGCATGGTGGTGAAAACCATGTCTTTTTCCTGTTCCAGAAAATAATCTGAAATTTTCGTCAGGACTTTCTGGGTCTGCTCTGCACTGCTGTTAGGCGGCATCTGAACCTGCACAAACAGATTGCCCTGATCCTCATCAGGCAGGAAGGACGTCGGTATCTGCGGGAACAAAGCAACCAGCAGCGCAATGATGGCCAGAAAGAAGAGCATGGCCCTTTTCCTGGCCCTGAGGGTGCGCTCAACGCCGTTACGGTAGAGTGCTGTTCCGCTTTCGAACCTGCGGTTGAACCAGCCAAAAAAACCTTTCTTTGTTTGCCCGTGCCCGGACGGTTTCAGAATGGTTGCGCACAGGGCAGGCGTGAAAATCAGTGCAACAATCACCGACAGCGCCATTGCGGAGACTATTGTGATGGAAAACTGACGATAAATAACGCCGGTAGACCCGCCAAAGAAGGCCATTGGCAGGAAGACGGCTGAAAGAACCAGGCCGATACCGACCAGCGCACCGGAGATTTGCTCCATGGATTTGCGGGTGGCTTCAAGCGGGGAAAGCTTCTCCTCCTCCATAAGCCGCTCCACGTTTTCAACAACGACAATGGCATCATCCACAAGAAGACCAATCGCCAGCACCAGGCCAAACATGGTCAGGATATTTATTGTAAAACCAAAAGCCGCCATCATGCCGAAAGTGCCCAGCAGGACAACCGGAATTGCCAGCGTGGGAATAAGGGTGGCCCGCCAGTTTTGCAGAAACAGCAGCATGACGATAAAGACCAGTACGATGGCCTCGATAAGCGTATGGACACCCCCCTCAATCGAGGCGCTGATAACCGGCGACGTGTCGTACGGATAGATAATTTCCACGCCTTCCGGCAGCCCAGGCTCCAGTTCTTTGAGTTTTGCCTTCACCGCATTAATGGTATCAAGTGCATTCGCCCCCGTTGCCAGACGTAATGCGATAGCGGTACTGGGAAGGTCTTTGCCGTACTTAGACTGTATGGAAAAACTCTCAGACCCTAGGCTGACTCTCGCGACGTCCTTCAGTAAAACCCGGGACCCGTCAGGCTGGACTTTCAGCAGGATATTCTCAAACTGTTCGGGTTTCGTGAATCTGGTTTTTCCAATGACCGTTGCGCTCAGCTCAAGATTATTTTTCGCCGGCAGACCGCCCAGCTGGCCCGCAGAGACCTGTACGTTCTGTGCCTGTATGGCTGAACTGATATCTGACGGCGTCAGTTTATAGCCGTTAAGTTTGTCAGGATCCATCCAGATACGCATGGCATACTGGGAACCCATCATAGTGAAGTCCCCCACCCCGGACACGCGGGTCAGCGGATCCTGCATATTTGAAACCAGGTAGTCCCCGAGATCGAAACTGCTCATGCGCCCGTCTGTAGAAACCAGACCTGCAAGCATCAGGAAATTGATCTGATATTTCGCCACGCGAATACCCTGCTGCTGCACTTCATCAGGGATCAACGGCGTCGCCAGGGATAGCTTATTCTGCACCTGAACCTGTGCGATATCGGAGTCTGTTCCCTGATTAAAGGTCACAGTGATAGTAAATGACCCGTCAGAGTTACTTTCTGATTTGAGATAGCGTAAGTTATCCAGCCCGTTGAGCTGCTGTTCTATCACCTGAACAACGGTATCCTGAACAGTATCAGCAGACGCGCCGGGATAAGAGCCTGACACCGCAATTGCGGGGGCAGCAATATTCGGATACTGGTTGATGGGCAGACTGATAATGGATAATGCCCCCGCGAGCATGATCACGATGGCGACAACCCATGCAAGCACCGGCCGGTCAATAAAAAAGCGTGACATCAGAGCTCCTTAATGAGGCTGAGAAATTTCTTGCTTCTGCATTTCCGGGGATGCTATCCGGACTTCACTGCCGGGGCGGGCATTCTGCGTACCGTCAACAATGACGCGGTCGCCACTCTCCAGCCCCTCACTGATTAACCACTGGTTACCTACCACGCGTTCAGTTATGACCAGCTTGCGAATGACTTTGTTATCCTCCCCGACTATCAGGGCTGAAGCCTGTCCGGTCGGGTCTCGCGTAATGCCCCGCTGTGGAACAAGTAATGCATTTTCCCGTATTCCTTCCTGTAACTTCGCCCGGACGAACATACCAGGCAGTAATCTTCCCTCCGGGTTTGGAAACTCAGCCCGGATAATGACCGAGTCGGTGCTCTCATCCACGGTAACTTCCGAAAGCCTGATGCGGCCCGTATGCGGATATTCCCTGCCACTGTCCAGCAGCAGTCTGACCTCTGCCTGCTGCTGCTCATCTTTCTTCAGATGGCCAGCGGCAAATTCATCCTGAAGCTTCAGCAGCGACGTTGAAGACTGCGGGATATCGACATAGATGGGATCAAGCTGCTGTATCGTTGCCAGTGCATCAGTCTGGTTGGCGGTCAGCAGAGCCCCCTGGGTGACTGATGAGCGACCAATACGGCCTGAAATGGGGGCCGTAATGCTTGTATAGCCAAGGTCTATCTTCGCAGAATCAACCTCCGCTTTGGCCTGAAGCCAGCTTGAACGGGCGTCATCCCTGTCCTGCTGGCTGATGGCACTTGTTTTCACCAGTTTTTCATATCGCTGCGCCAGCAGGCGGGCAGACTCAAGGCTGGCCTCCGCTTTGGCCAGTGTGGCCCGGTAGGGTGCCGGATCAATCTGGTACAGTACCTGCCCGGCCTGAACCATACTCCCCTCTTCAAAAAGACGTTTCTGGAGAATGCCTCCCACCTGTGGCCTGACTTCTGCCACACGGTAGGAAGCGGTACGGCCCGGAAGTTCGCTGGTCAGCGGGACGCTTGTCGTGGCGAGAGTTACGATCCCGACTTCAGGAACTGAAGATTGTGGAGGCATTGGTGGCCGGTCGCAGCTGGCGAGCGTGACCACGGTTAACATTGCCAGCAGAGGCCTGACTGGTCGAAAATGCACTGACATTATGAAAGTTCTCTCGGTGGGTTGAATATTCATTCTAGTATATTCATACTAAAATAAAACTTGCAATAGCGTTGAGACAGGAAAAGAAGATGGGTGATTTGCATGACCTGGAAACGGGCGTTAAAAGTAAAGAACGCAGAAAGCAGGTGCTTGATGCAGCAGCGAAATGTTTCCGTGACCTCGGTTTTCATGGGTGCAGCATTGCAAAAATTTCCAAAGCGGCTGGCATGAGCCCCGGACATATCTACTATCACTTCGCCAACAAAGAGGCGATTGTTGAAGCCCTGGTGGCACACCAGGAAAGTACGCTTTATGAGCTCATTAACGAAATTGCGGCATCGCCGCCAGATGAAAGAATTGCCGTCAGCTTAAAACGGCACACACAGAGAATGGTGGAAGTCCATACGTCCCCGGAATTCAACGGATTGTGGCTCGAGATCGCGGCGGAAGCAGCACGTAATCCGGGCGTGGCGGAGGTCCTTCAGATCTCTCACGATGGGATTAACGCCAGGTTTCACGAGGAATTGTTTAAAAGGGCCCGGACAAATTCTCAGGCGGATATGCAGAAAATCCGGACAGGAATGGACATCATAGCCTCGGTATTCAGCGGATTATCACAGCATACCGCAACAAGAGCACTCGGCCAGGAATGGGACAAACAGTTACTGATAAATATGGTTAATGAGGTTATTGAGTGCTTTTTTGGAGAATACTGAGGCCAGCTATACAGTCCGCGGCATTTCCATAAATCAGTATAGGCATGGCGTTCAGTCAGTCTGTTAATGATGGACGCGTCCAAACATGGCCCCTCGCATCTTCCTGGTATGGCCGGGGTCAGAGCATGGGCTCATCAAAAGCAGATGGCACGCCATGCTACAGCAAAAGATACATATTCATGTTCGCTCAGACTGGCAGACCACGATATCCGGCGCCTCCCGGAGCCGACTCACTGCCATTGTTCAATGTTTTGGGTCAGAAAAGGACTGAAGAAAATGGTTGAAACATCCAGGGAACAAGAATTCAACGGAAAGATGGTCATTTCAATACTGGCATTGCTGTCAGTCTTTGCCCCCCTGTCGATTGACATGTATCTGTCGGCTTTTTCTGATATTCAGTCCTATCTCCATGCGGAAGACGGCGCGCTGGAGCTGTCTCTGTCCGTTTTTTTTCTCGGTCTGTGTGCCGGTCAGTTGTTGTTTGGTCCGCTGATTGACCGCTATGGCCGGCGGGTTCCGCTTTTAACGGGCATCGCCATTTTCTGCGGAGCCACGGTGATGCTGCTGCTGACATCCTCGGCCAGCCTCTTTATTTTCCTGCGATTTATTCAGGCAGTCGGGGCCTGTGGAGGGATGGTGGTTGGACGGGCAGTTGTGTCCGATCTGTACAGGGGGGCCCGGGCCGCAAGGGCGATGACGATGCTGGTCATGCTTATGGCGCTGGGCCCCATCCTTTCCCCTCTGCTGGGTGGCATTCTGGTTTCATATTTGGGCTGGAAGTCGATATTTATGACAATGCTCACCATCGGGATGCTGGCGTTTCTTCTGTCGGCGCTCTTTCTGCCGGAGACGCTGCCGCCACATGCCCGCTCTGCGGCGTCTTTATTAAAATCATTCGGTTCATACAGGAAGCTGTTTGTTTCCCGCAAGTATATGATTGTTTCTCTGGTCAGTGCATTTGTACAGGCGGCGATGTTTGTCTTCATCACGGCATCTTCCAGTGTATTTCAGGGTGTTTTTGGGCTCAGCAATATTGAATACGGGCTGGCCTTTGCGCTGGTCTCTTTAAGCCTGCTTCTGTCCTCCTGGCTGAATAACCGGTTGCTTATGTTCTTTTCTGTTGAGAAAATCATCAGTACTGCCCTGCCGGTATTTTTAATGACCTCCCTGATTTTAATCTCTGTCTCAGATACAGATAAATTATGGGTATTCATGGCGGATTCAAGTTCGAAGTGCAACGCTAAGCCGCCTGTCTTAACTCTGCAAAGACCACTGAAGGCTGCCGGAAC
>NZ_CBFFRK010000156.1:0-9873 GCF_965644245.1 Erwinia sp. V71 | reverse complement strand
CTTATCGGTAGTTAACCCTTCCTCCTACACTCTCCACAATCATGTCCGAGCGTTGCACTTATTATCTGAATTCGCGCAATGTATAGAAGATAGGGAGATAAATAGCGGCGGACAATGTGCATTTGCATAACAAAACAGCTTGTTTTTTTATGCTGCGAAAAGTGGGGTTAATTATTTGAAGTCGATAACAAATATTAATGCAGTGAGAATTGAAAAAGATTTCATGACGAAATGACTTTCTTTTATTTACTGATAAGTTGTTATTATTTTGCTTCAGATATGGATTGTTTTTGTTAGCACTAAATAAAAAAAGCAGCGGTATTCCCGCTGCTTTTTATTGCCTTAAGCCTGTGCTTATTTCATCACAGCGGCGAAGGCTTGTGCGACCTGCTGCACGTTGTTGATATTCAGACCTGCCACACAGATACGCCCGCTGGAAACCAGGTAGACACCAAACTCTTCACGCAGACGTTCAACCTGCTGCGCGCTCAGACCCGTGTAGCTGAACATGCCACGCTGTTTCAGCAGGTAATCGAAGTTACCGCCAGGGATCTCTTTGCGCAGCACATTCACCAGCGCCTGACGCATATCAAGGATACGCAGACGCATCACTTCCACTTCTGCCAGCCAGCTGGCTTTCAGCGCGTCATCGTTCAGCACGCAGGACACCACCTGAGCACCAAAGTTTGGCGGGCTGGAGTAGTTACGGCGTACCGTCGCTTTCAGCTGACCCAGTACACGGGAAGCTTCTTCGGCATCATCACACACCACAGACAGGCCGCCAACGCGCTCGCCATACAGTGAGAAGATTTTGGAGAAGGAGTTGCTGACCAGCGCTGGCAGACCGGCGGCTGAAATAGCGCGGATAGCGTACGCATCCGGCTCCATGCCCGCGCCAAAGCCCTGGTAGGCGATATCGAGGAATGGCACCAGTTCCTGTGCTTTCAGCACTTCAGTGGTGATGTCCCACTGCTCATTGGTCAGATCCGCACCGGTTGGGTTATGGCAGCACGGATGCAGCAACACGATGCTCTGCTTCGGCAGCGTTTTCAGCTTGGCGATAAAGGCATCGAATTTCACGCCATTGGTGTCGGCGTCATACCACGGATAAGTCTCCACGGAGAAGCCCGCGCCAGAGAAGATAGCAACGTGGTTTTCCCAGGTCGGATCGCTGACCCAGACATTAGAGTTCGGGAAGTAACGTTTCAGGAAGTCGGCACCCACTTTCAGTGCGCCGGAACCGCCCAGCGTCTGGATAGTGGCGATACGGCCCGCTTTCAGTGCCGGGTGATCAGCACCAAACAGCAGAGGAGCAATCGCATTGCGATAAGCAGGCAGACCTTCCATCGGCAGATAGAGTGAAGCACTCTGCGGCTGGGCGTTCAGACGCTCTTCCGCTGCGGCAACCGCCGCCAGCTGAGGGATAACACCCTGTGCGTCATAGTACAAACCAATGCTCAGATTCACCTTGTCCTGACGTGGATCCTGTTTAAAGGTCTCCATTAACGAGAGAATTGGATCGCCGGCGTAGGCATCAACGTTTTGAAACACAGTGCAGATCTCCATAGCTTGGTATTAATTCACCGCGCAATCGGCGCGGTGGGGATATTTTTCAGACGCCGCTGTAGCGTCCAGGACGGTGATTCATCGCAATCAGCAGGTTCAGAATCACTGCGCCTGCAATGGATGCCGCCAGCATTGGCAGCGACACCACAAACAGCGAAGCCAGCACCACAAAGGTATCAACCACCATCTGCAGTTTACCGGCGCGGATGCCGAAGCGATCCTGCAGCCACAGCGCCAGAATATTAATCCCGCCGAGGCTGGCTTTGTGGCGGAATAACACTATAAACCCAATTCCGGCGATAACGTTACCGAACAGTGTCGCATAAAACGGATTTAGCGTATCAAAATGGACAAAAAGCGGGTGTAACTGACTAAACAGCGACACCAGGCCAACAGCGCAGAAGGTTTTAATGGTGAAAGCCCAGCCCATACGACGCACAGCCAGCCAGTAAAAAGGCAGGTTAATGACAAAAAAAGCCAGTCCGAACGAGCAGTGGGTCAGATAGCTGATTAAAAATGCGATACCGGCGGTACTGCCGGTCAGTGCACCCGCCTGCTTCATCAGCACGACGCCAAACGACACCATCAGGGTGCCGACCAGAATAGCCAGCACATCTTCAACATGGCTGTGGGGGATTTTTTCAGGTGCTGCAAGGGACTGCGCGGTGTTTTCCATCGGTCTGATTCTCAAGTTAATGACGCGATCAGACTGCAAAAAACGCACCAATCCGGCGCGAGAAATCGCGCCAGCAACGGGCGGCAGGATTAACCTATTGATAACTAAACGGCTTTATTTGGTAATTTTGTGCATGAAATTACCAACACACCATCAAATCACGCATAAAACAGTTTCAAAATGCACAACCTGCCCGATAGTGGTGATTTCAGCACCCCATCATGGTGCGCAGTGCACTATTTTTGTGCATCCGCAGGCAACATCATCAGGCCGTTTTCTTTCAGCCGGTTCAGTACTACAGAGGTTTTCACATGCGCCACACTCTGATGCCCCGCCACCAGCTGGCTAATCAGCGCGCTTAATCCCGCCAGATCCGCCACCGCCACTTTCAGCAGGTAGTCGGCATCGCCGGTGGTCTTATAGGCATCGACGATCGACGACTGCTCCGCCACCATACGGTGGAAGCTTTCGACATAATCCGAGGTGTGGTTAATCAGACGCACTTCGATTAAGCCAATCATGCCCAGACCGACGGCGTCCGGCGACAGGCGTGCGTGGTAACCGAGGATCAGGTTAGCCTGTTCAAGGTTGATACGACGACGTGAGCATTGCGAAGCTGACAGGCCAACCAAATCACTCAGTTCCTGATTGGTAAGGCGGCCATTGGTTTGTAAAAGATTCAGTATCTTGAGGTCAAAATCATCGATGTGGGTCATTGCCGATCCAAGTTATCTGCAGAGGTGCCTTTTACTACAGATAACCGCAATCAACAGAGGGTTGTCCAACACTATTTCGTTATAGAGTGACGGAGGACACGCGCCCGCGCCGCTACGGTGCCAATGACGACAGAGGACATCCTCCTAAGCCATTCACGTTGTAGCAAAGCGGCAACCGAGCGAATCCCCGGGAGCTTACACCAGTAAGTGACTGGGGTGAGTGAGGGCAGCCAACGCCACTACGGCGTCAATGGCGACGGAGGATTACTCGTCGTCGTACTGTGGCCCCGCATAATTATCAAAACGCGACCACTGACCATTAAACGTCAGGCGTACCGTACCGATAGGACCATTACGCTGCTTACCGAGAATGATTTCTGCGATGCCTTTCAGATCGCTGTTCTCGTGGTACACCTCATCACGGTAGATAAACATAATCAGGTCGGCATCCTGTTCGATGGAGCCGGATTCACGCAGGTCTGAGTTTACCGGGCGTTTATCGGCACGCTGTTCCAGTGAGCGGTTCAGCTGCGACAGCGCCACCACCGGCACATGCAGCTCTTTCGCCAGTGCTTTCAGTGAGCGCGAGATTTCAGCAATCTCCAGCGTACGGTTGTCGGACAGCGACGGCACACGCATCAGCTGCAGGTAGTCGATCATGATCAGGCTTAAGCCTTCGTGTTCACGGTAGATACGTCGCGCACGGGAACGCACCTCGGTCGGCGTCAGGCCGGAAGAATCATCGATATACATGTTCTTCTTCTCCAGCAGGATGCCCATGGTGGCGGAGATACGCGCCCAGTCTTCATCATCCAGCTGGCCGGTACGGATGCGCGTCTGGTCGACACGCGACAGCGACGCCAGCATACGCATCATAATCTGCTCACCGGGCATCTCCAGACTGAAGATCAGCACCGGTTTATCCTGCAGCATCGCCGCATTTTCGCACAGGTTCATGGCGAAAGTGGTTTTACCCATTGATGGACGCGCCGCGACGATGATCAGATCGGATCGCTGCAAGCCAGCAGTCTTCTTATTCAGATCCTGATAACCGGTATCGACCCCGGTGACGCCATCATGCGGTGTCTGGTACAGCGACTCAATACGCGACACGGTGGCTTCAAGGATCTGGTCGATGCTTTTCGGCCCTTCGTCCTTATTGGCACGGTTTTCGGCAATCTGAAATACCCGCGATTCCGCCAGGTCGAGCAGATCTTCACTGCTGCGCCCCTGCGGATCGTAACCGGCGTCGGCGATTTCGTTCGCCACCGAGATCATTTCACGGACAACAGCACGTTCACGCACAATATCGGCATACGCACCGATGTTCGCCGCACTTGGCGTGTTTTTCGACAGTTCAGCCAGATACGCGAAGCCGCCCGCCATCTCCAGTTCACCCTTCTGTTCGAGCGATTCTGAGACGGTGATCAGGTCAATGGGCTGGCCCGCTTCCAGCAGGCGTTGCATCTCAGCAAAGATCAGGCGATGTGGACGGCTAAAGAAATCCTGCGCCACCACGCGTTCAGAGACGTTATCCCAGCGTTCGTTGTCCAGCATCAACCCGCCCAACACTGACTGCTCCGCTTCCAGCGAGTGCGGAGGCAGCTTCAGTCCTTCCATCTGGCGGTCGCGGGGTTCGCTCGCTCGGGATTCGCCCGATTTGTTGGTGGGTTTATTTCCTGCCATAGTGAGTGCAATACCGAAAATCAGTTAGGAGACGCGCAAGTATAACTGTTTGCTCGCGTTGTTCCCAACATTCACGCTATACCCTAAATAATTCAAGCTGAAGGAAGGCGGCAGGCACGCGAATCCCCAGGTGCATAGATAACGATGTGGCTGGGGTGAGTGGGTGCAGCCAACGCACCTGCGGGTTGAAGTATGACGGGTATAAATCAACAGGAGTGACCATGGCAAAGAGAATACAATTCGCCCAGCATGGCGGCCCGGAAGTGTTGCAACTGGTGGATTTCACCCCTGCCGATCCTGCAGCCAGTGAAGTGCAGGTAGAGAACAAAGCGATTGGCATTAACTATATCGACACCTATATCCGCAGCGGACTCTATCCCGCTGCGGCGCTGCCTTCGGGCTTAGGCACCGAAGCGGCGGGCGTGGTGACCAAAGTGGGCTCTGCCGTTACCGCGGTCAAGCCTGGTGACCGTGTGGTGTATGCCCAGTCGGGACCTGGCGCGTACAGTGCGGTGCACAATGTGGCGGAAGAGCGCATTGCGCTGCTGCCTGACGCTATCTCATTTGAACAGGCGGCAGCCTCGTTTCTGAAAGGGCTGACAGTGCACTATCTGCTGCGTCAGACCTATGCGGTGCAGCCCGGCGAAGTCTTTTTGTTCCATGCTGCGGCAGGCGGCGTGGGGCTGATTGCCTGCCAGTGGGCGAAAGCGCTGGGCGCACATCTGATTGGTACTGTCGGTTCCGCCGAAAAAGCGCAGCTGGCGCAACAGCATGGCGCCTGGGCCACTATCAATTACCGCGAAGAGAATATTGCCCAGCGTGTCAGCGAGCTGACCGACGGCAAGAAAGTGGGTGTGGTGTACGACTCTGTCGGTAAAGATACCTGGGAAGCGTCGCTGGACAGCCTGCAGCGCCGCGGACTGATGGTGAGCTTTGGCAATGCCTCTGGACCGGTCACCGGCGTCAATCTGGGCATTCTCAACCAGAAAGGCTCGCTGTATGTCACACGTCCGTCACTGTTTGGCTATATCACCAACCGCTCAGAACTGACGCATGCCAGCAACGAGCTGTTCTCGCTGATTGCCAGCGGGGCGATTAAAGTGGATGTGCCGCAGCAGCAGAAGTTTGCCCTGGCGGATGCGCAACGTGCTCATCAGGTACTGGAAAGTCGCGCCACGACCGGTTCCAGTCTGCTGATCCCCTGAGACAAAAAAAAGGGGGCTTCCCGCAGGAAGCCCCTTATTTCTTTTTTATTTATCGTTCTCGCTGGTTGTAGGGTCAGCGGCGATGAATACATTGTCGACTCAACGGTATTCATCCTGGCAGAAAACATAAGTAAAAAATATGTTTAATTGCACAAATTGGCTAAGCAAAGTGCCATGATGTGATCCAGCCCGCATAAAACAATCTGACAAACACGGCAAGTCATTGATTATTTAGCGTGATACCCAGTCATTTCGTCCGGTTTTTGGCTTCTGCATGGCACGCCAGATCCATACCGTCACCACAGCCAGCGCCAGCCATGGCAACAATTTGATAACAATTACAAACAACCCGCCGACCATCATCACCAGGCTGGCGACAATCAATGCCGCAATCACCCCCAACAGTGAGACACCCGTCAGTAACAGCATTAAAAAGAATCCGATCACAAACAGGATTTCCATCAGGCACACTCCAGCAAGTCAGTATGCTCAGGGTATTACAAGAACCGTGCCAGAGTGGGAGTCGTGCTAACTGACTGAAATATCAGGAGTGAGTGAAATAAACGACGAGGGAAGTTAGTGAAATTGCTTAATACGTGGTTAAAATCTGACGAACTCAGAGCGGCATATACCGCCCTGAGTTGATGCTCATACTGTCGCCGGGATCTTATCCGCCACCAGTGACAGGGCTTTTTCCAGCACCTCAACATCTGCACCTGGCTTATGGGCGTTTTCACTCAGGTAACGACGCCACTGGCGCGCGCCCGGAATCCCCTGGAACAGACCAAGCATATGGCGTGTGATATGGCCAAGATAAGTACCTTTCGCCAGTTCCTGCTCGATATACGGATACATAGCACGCACCACCGCCACCGGATCGCTGTCCGCCACATCAAGGCCAAACAGTTCACGATCGACCTGCGCCAGGATGCCTGGATTCTGATAGGCTTCGCGTCCCACCATCACACCGTCAAGATGCTGCAGATGCTGTTTCGCTTCTTCGAGGGTTTTAATGCCGCCATTAATCGCCATCGTCAGCTGTGGGAAATCGCGTTTCAGCTGATACACCCGTGGGTAGTCGAGCGGCGGGATCTCGCGGTTTTCTTTCGGGCTCAGACCCGATAACCAGGCTTTACGCGCATGGATAATAAACATCTCGCAGCCCCCCTGCTCCGCAACGGTACGGATAAAATCGCAGAGGAACTCATAGCTGTCCTGGTCATCGATACCAATGCGGGTTTTCACCGTCACCGGAATCGACACCACATCACGCATCGCTTTAATGCAGTCCGCTACCAGCGCCGCGTCGCCCATCAGGCAGGCGCCAAAACGCCCGTTCTGTACCCGGTCAGACGGGCAGCCGACGTTAAGGTTAATTTCATTATAACCACGCGCTTCCGCCAGACGCGCGCACTGCGCCAGCGCCGCCGGATCGCTGCCCCCCAGTTGCAGAGCCACGGGCTGCTCTTCCTCACTCCATGCAAGGTAATCCCCTTTGCCATGAATAATCGCCCCGGTGGTCACCATTTCGGTGTACAGCAGGGTCTGGCGTGTCAGCTGACGGTGAAAGTAACGACAGTGGCGATCGGTCCAGTCGAGCATAGGGGCGATGGAAAAACGTGAAGCGGGAAAAGGCTGACTCATGAAACGCAGTAATCCAGGTTAAAAAGTGTCGATAATGTGCACAAGGATAGCATAGCGGGGACAGATAAAACCAACATGCCCTGCGAGCTAAGCACGTCTGGAGCATGTACCCATAACAGAAGGCTCAGGACAATCTGACATTTGACTATGTCCTCATCATAGACCATGCTAAATTATACCCATATGGATATAAACATAACGCATGGATACGCGTATGAAAGATCTCTATTGGGTTAGCACCAGTAAGAAAGACCTTCTCTCTCTTCCTGAGGATGTACAGGATATTTTTGGCTATGCGCTTCATCTGGCACAGGCAGGTGAGAAACATGCGCAAACCAAACCATTAAAAGGTTTTGGCGGTGCTGGTGTTCTGGAGGTCGTTGAAGATTATTTTGGCGATGCCTATCGGGCAATATATACCGTTAAATTCAGCAATGCCGTCTATGTTCTGCATGCCTTCCAGAAAAAATCATCATCCGGCATCAGTACCCCAAAACAGCATATGGACAAAATTCGCGAGCGGTTGAAAGCCGCAGAAACACATGCCAGAGGAGCATAGTATGAGCCATGATATTGAAGTCAGTAGCGGCAATGTTTATGCCGATATGGGCAATGCGAATGCTGAAGAAATGCAGGTTAAAGCGCAGCTGGCAACAACCATAAGCAACATCATTAAAAGCCGTAACATGACGCAGCGGCAGGCTGCGACACTTTTGGGTATGACACAGCCCAAACTGTCCAATATGCTACGTGGGCAGTTTCGCGGTATTAGTGAGGCAAAAATGATGGAATGTCTGACCAGACTGGGCCGCGATGTGCAGATTGTGGTAGGAAAACCCCGTAGTACGCCAGGCAGCCTGAAAGTGGTGTTTGCCTGAGTAAGGACAGCGAAATGGGCGGGGATCCCCGCCCACTAGAACATCAGAAATTAAAACCAATCTGCGCCATTGCGCCCCAGGTGTTGTCGTCGCCCACTGAGCCGCCAAGATCCAGATGTACGCTGTTATTAAACGGCGACAGGCCAATACCGGCGGTGACGACATTGGTGTCGTTAGATTTCAGATCGGCGCGATAGCCTCCGCGCAGCTGCAGCCAGCTGAACAGACGATATTCGGCACCAACACCCGCGTACTGACTGTCTTGCTGGCTCTTAAAGCGCTTCGTCGGGGTTAAATCGACATCCAGAGCCGTAGTCAGATCGCCGGTATGCCACGAAACGCCGGAAGTCACCAGCGGACGGATCTGGTAAGTATCCTTCAGACCGCTGACTTCTTTGGTATCGATATCACGCGAAATCAGGTTCTGTGCGCTTAATCCCAGCGTCCAGTTGTCGTTGAGATCGGCAGAAACACCGGCATCAAGGTTAAAGCCGGTATTGGTGTTTTTGTAGCGACCGTCGGTAAAGTCCGATTTGTCGTAGTTGTAAACAGAGACACTGTAGTTGTAGAGATAGGTTTTCTGCAGTTTTGGCGTCACACCGACGGAAACAGGATAGCCCGCGATATCAAACTGGTGCGCCACTGCAATACCGTAATCAGTAACCAGTGCCGCACGGCCTGAGGCGGTAGAGGTTAAACGGGACTCATAATCAGAACCCGGGATCTCTGTACCATCCGCAATGCCTTGCAGATAATCGATATCACTTTGTTTAACATCGGTTGCCAGATGTGCGGTGCCGTAGGCCTTGGTGACAAACGCAAACGGCAGTACCTCATTCGGTACAGCAACCACAATCGCCGCACCCGCCGTTCCGCTAGCGGTATCGCCACGGATATCGCGCAGACGGTTCGCCAAATCCCCCGCTGCCGCTTGCAAGTTCTGGTATCCCCCCAGGCTGGGACTGGATAAAAAATCATCGGCCTGATCACGATAGCCATCAACTTCATTTGAAATATCATCGACTTTGCTGACCAGCTTATCCTTGTCAGTCATCTGCACGCCAACAGACGGCAGAATCACGCTGATATCATCATCAGGCTGCGCTTTGGTCAGTAATGCCGGGTTTGCCAGTGCTGCCGCGCCATAAGTGGATGACGCCACGCCTGTCCCCCCCATCGCGTCATTGCGCGCGTCGTAGTAGTTACCCGCGGCCATGCCGCTAAATGGAACGAACAAAAGAGCCTGAAGAGGAACGCGAAAAATACCTTTTGATAAATTTGCCATTGCCTGGAACCACCCAAATTGAAAATGAAGACGATTAATGCCCTGAGCAAATAATGCGCATTTGCCAGTACAGTTATTGCTGTGAACTCACTCAATTTCAGTGTGCTTATCGGAAGATTGGAGTTTAGGTAACATGTTAAGCGGCGGATTCAAGTTCGAAGTGCAACGCTAAGCCGCCTGTCTTAACTCTGCAAAGACCACTGAAGGCTGCCGGAAC
>NZ_CBFFRK010000155.1:0-9946 GCF_965644245.1 Erwinia sp. V71 | reverse complement strand
GCAGGATAGCTTATCGGTAGCTAACCGTCCCTCCATCCACATGACCAAGCGTTGCACTTATTATCTGAATTCGCGGACACCTTTTATCACTTAACCCATTACGGGTCCGATGCCGCAGATATTCACGCGGCGAGCGGTATCCCAGCGCACTATGAGGATGCCATTCGTTATAGTGTTCGAACGCTTCCGCAAGGTTCTTCACTGCCGTCAACCCGTCAGGTTTCGGCATGATACTGATATAGTTGAGCATAAATTGGGTGAGTTCACGCAAAAAGTCTTCACCACCGGATTGCATCAGTGTATTACTGAATGTCATGCTGGCTGTCAGCCATCGGTTTGTTCCTTTTAAGATAATTGTCTGATTAACCATTACTTTACCGGATAAGCCGATGGTTCTCACCATCCTGCCGAATTTACACCACGTCCGTGGACTCTACCCCCGGCAAAACGTTCTGCCACCGCCTCACCCAGCCAGTGACGCGGATCGGCGGCAATCACCTCAGCAAGCGAGCAAACCTCTCCTCCCTGCAGGGTGATGCGGGAGCTACTTTTCGGGTGCGCCCCCATCCACAGCTCGGCCATCGGCTGCTGTGTCTGGTTCGACATACCGTACAGCTCGCTTAACGCCGCTTTACTGCCCCAGGCATAGTGCTGCACGGTGTTATATCAGTTTGTACATTGCGCCTCCGTTATTGCACATTTGCCCGCACCGCCAGCCATGCCGCACCACGCATCCCGCTGCTGTCACCATGCACCGCTTTAACCACCGGCGTCAGGAACTGGTCGGTAAAGACCAGCGGCGCAATGTCATGCTCAATACCGTCGAGCAAAATGGGTTCATTCGACAAACCGCCACCAATGACAATGATGTGCGGGTCGATAATGTTTACCACCGTGGCCAGCAAGCGGGCCAGTTGATGGCGAAAACGTGCAACCTGCTCACGCGCGTGCACCTGCCCCTTTTTTGCCAGATGCAAAATCTCTGGTGCGCTTCGCTTCTCGCCGAAAAGTAGGTAATAGCGCTCAGCCAGCCCGGTGCCGGAGACAAAAGATTCCGTACAGTTGGTCTTTCCGCAGTAGCATTTTACCTCCGGGCCGTCCCGCAGGAGGCTGTAACCGGGGAGGGTAATATGGCCGCACTCTGCGGCATTGCCCCATGCGCCGGTAAACGCGCGCTGCTGGAGTGCAATCCCACCGCCGCAGCCAGTGCCGAGCGTCAGGCCGAACACCACGTCGTGCCCCTGCCCCGCACCATCACAGGCTTCCGACAAGGCAAAACAGTTGGCGTCATTGGCAATGATCACCGCAGAGCCAAGGCGGGCTTGCAGATCCGATTGCAGATCCTGCCCATTCAGCACTAGGATATTGGAATTTTTAATTTTGCCATCAATCGGTGATACGCTGCCCGGTAGCGCCATGCCAATCGCCACGGGTTCATCCACTGCCTGTTTAATTTCGCAAATAAACCGCGCCAGCCCGTCAATAAACGCCGCGTAAGATTCTTTCGCAGTCTGCGTACGATAACGGCCAAACTCTTTGCCTTCGGCATTCATTACCACGGCGGCCATTTTTGTCCCTCCAATATCCAGTCCCAAATTCAACATCGCGCCCCCTGAAAGAAAATAGAAATAAAATGAGCCTGCCTTTCATGCCAGTTAAAATAATGGCAAAGCGATGACCTGCATGTATTCATGCAGCAAACAGACTCAACAGCGACAGGTAATATTAGAAGTGATATTTAAATCTTACGCGCGCACCGTAACGGTATTTATCATCATGATCATGATATTCATCCGCACTGATGCGTGACCAATAGGTACCCAGATAAATATTAAAGTTATTCATTTCCATCACATTACGAATACGGTATGATGCGTGGATGGTATTAATGTCATACTTACCTAAAATAAAATCATTCGTGTTATTCACATCAATATTATTAATATTGAATGCTTTCACATCATTCTTCGCGTAGATATAACCCAGTTCAAAGTCATGCCACAACCCGTTGATACCGGCGCTGAAATCTTTCTCGTCGGTGGCATCCATATACGCGGTGCTCAGGTTCACAATCATCCCGCCAGTCGGGTTAGATTTTTGCCCATTCCACGTCAGCGTTGCCCCGTAGCCATTACGTTTAGACTGATCGACAAATTTACCGTCGCTCCCTGTATAGCCATAAGCATTGTTCACCACGTTACTTTCCATGGCGATAGCGGTAGTCACGTCGCCCATGGTTACGGCAATAACCGGACGCGCGTAAATGACGTTTTTCTTGTTTTCCAGCGAGTTACCATGGTAATCACTGTCTTGGAAGAGTTTGGTGCCATCGCGAGCGGTGGTGTTAACCTCGAAATAGAACGGCCCGCTCGTTTTGCTCAACTGGATAGCCCCGCCGGAGCTACGCCCGCGCCCTTCTTTCATCATGTAGATGTAGCCATAGCCGTCATCGTACAGATCGTTTGCAGTGTTGCCCGAATACTCAATGTAGGTGTCCTGGTTCAGCGGGAACATGTCATAGGCTTCGTAGCGCCCAATCTTCACCTTCCAGTCATTCTGCTGGCCGAAAAAGAAGGCCACATCATCAAGATTCATCGAGCCGGAGAGATCCGCCAGCGGCTGCACAGAAAAGCCGGCGAATTTGTTATTGGCCGCCGTACGGTAGCCATCCAGGCCAATAAGGATACGGCCATTCACATCCCAACGCTCAGAGTCACCGGCTTTCCAGTCTTTACCGCTACTGGTTTTCAACGAGGTGAGCTGTCCTGTGCGGCTGGCACCGTCCACATTAAATTCAACGTCACCATACAGTTTCAGGCTGCCTTCCGGGGTATCAAAATTCACGCCAGAGATAGCCGGAGTGGATAAAATGAATAACGCACAGAGGTAATTTCTATACTTCAAGATAAACTCCTTTGCTATTTTAAATGTGTAAAGCTAAGAATTGTAAAAGGCATATTAATACGTACAAGCTGCTCTTATAAAAAATATTTTTGTGAAAGAGAAATGAATTCAGGGTAATTTGCACACTGACTTAAACTATCAATAATATTATCATCGAGAATATTGGTCAGATAATCGTAAATCAGCATGCTGCCGACAAATTCATCTTCACTGATCGCGAGCATAAAGACTAACTTCACATTTTTACCCAAATCCCACTCAATACCTTCCGGAAAAATAGCGACAGTCACCATCGTACTTAATGCCATCAGACCGAGAGGATGCGGAATCGCAATTTTATCATCGAGTAATGTTGACGCACGGGCTTCGCGCTCCAGTACCGCCCATAAATAATGCTCATCCACTCTACCTTTCTGTGCTAGTTGCGCAGAGAGAAAGTTAATCAATGATTCTTTGGTGTGCACATTACTGTCGAAAATAAAAAAGTGATCCGCAGAAAAATAGTTGACCATCGCCTCTGGCGGTGAATTTTCGGCGGCTAAAAAGTACTTCATGTTTTCCAGCTGCCAGCGTTCCGGCAGCGCCGGCAAGGTAATGACCCGCTTGTTCTTCTCTTCAATCGCCACCAGGCTGATGACAATGCTCTCTTCCACCTCCAGCATCGCTTTATATTGCTCAACGGAAATACATTTCGAAATCGCGATGGTCGGGTACATTCTGACGATCTTTTGGCAGACGATACGGGTAGAGGCGCCCCCCTGATCACTGACCACCAGCGCGCTGATATTTTTCCCTTCATCCTTGAGATAGGTATCTTCGAGGATCGCACCAATGTGCATCACCAGATAACCAATCTCATCGTCGCTTATCTTAGCAGAGAAAAAGTGCTCCAGTTCACTAAACGCCGCCAGCGTCATCTCATACATCAGAGGATAATGACGCTTAATTTGCTCAATCAGCGGGTTAATAATGGTGATGCCGTTATTCACCCGAATGCGCATTGCCTTGATGTGATTGAGCAAATTTTTGCGCGACAGCTCGTCGTAGCTCACATCGCAAAACCAAGAGGCGCTGACGTAACTTAAAAAGTGGTTCATCACGGTGCGTTCAGTATCGCACTGTCCATAGTCGTCCACATGCTCCATTGGCGCGGCGCAAAACGCAGCAAGGTTCATCGCCATATAATCCATTTCGCTTTGCGGCACGTTCACAACCGCATCTGGCAGCAGCGTATGCAGAATATCACTGGCGACCGTTTTCCACTGTGCCGCACAGCCGTCGAGCTCATAATCCAGCAGCCAGTTACCACGGCCGATGCGTTCGCGGGTGATACCGCAAATCAGTGTTAAAAAGCGCAGATTTACGTCGCTAACCACAAAACCGTGATTAACAAAGTAGTGGCTCAGCGACTGCTTCATATCGGAAAACACCGCCGCTGAACCGAAGATATCGTGGTAATCGTTTTCGGCCTCTTTCGAACGCAACAGGTGATCGTAGATACAGCGGCGAAAGGCGATTTCGCTGCCTACCAGTTTCAGCTTGTCTGCACTTTCCGAGGCGATCACAAGGTCATACAGGGCAAAATGACGCTTGAGCAAGGCAACATCGTTTCGCAAGCTGTAGATACTGATAAACCACGTCGCCTCAAGCTCCTCCAGTGAAATTCCGGCGACCTGGCATAACAACGCCGTTAACAGCGCCCGGCGACGTTCCGCGGTCGAGCGAGTCTCTTTCCAAGGGCGCTGCGAATGTTCCAGCAAAATGTTAAGTCCTGCCGGGTTATCCACCTGTATTGAAAAGCCTTTCTTTCGATCGTAAATGAGACTGTTACCCTGCGTAGCGATAAGGTCGCTAAGCTCTTTCAAATCGCTGCGGATCGTCCGCGTCGACACATTCATCTCTTTTGCAAGAGAGGCCTGGGTGACGTTTCCTTCCGCAATCTGCACGAAAATATCTCTGACGCGTTTGTTGGTGAACAGTCTCATTTTTCTCTCTTTATTCTCTTTCTACGTACAGGGTCTGAACATCATTTGGCTTGAGGAACGGCCTTTTCAGCATAGCGGTGTGCTCATCGAGCATCACGAAATGCGCCTTCTCCAGAGCAGGGATCATGGCCTGTGCCTCGAGGTTCGGGTTGTAGAGGCGCACAATCAGCCCGTTCCCTTGCTCTGCACATTTAACCACGCTGGCTAACGCATCACCTGCCCCGGACGGTAGTGTCAGCACGCTGTGCTGCTGCGGCCAAGTGCGCACTTCATCGCTCAGGCAGAAACGCAGGCGGCCATTGAGGAAATCACTATCCTGATATACCGGGAAGGTAGTCAGAAAGGCTTTCGACACGCGGGCATGTTGCGCCTCATCAAACGTCCCGATGTACAGACGCCAGCCAAAGGCGAAGGACAATGGCCCCAGAAGCTGTGCGTCCGGCGTTTCAACCACCGATTCGCCCGATGCGCGGCCAGGGCGGTATAACAGGTTCTCTTTTCCCATAAAGCCAAAGGTGCGGAACAGGGTCAGGGCGATGGTGTCGAAGTTATCGCCCACGATTTCATACTCGCGTACCCCTTTGGTGTGCAGCGTGAAGCCGTGCTTATCGTCATGCAGGTTGACGTAGCTTTGCATCGGTTCGATGGAAATCGGTTTTTCATGCCAGTTTTCCTCCTCCCAGACGCGCAGCGCATTACTCAACTGCACCGGACGGCTCACGACGCCAAACAGTTGATCTGCATAGGACATGTTGGCCATGATGTCGGTCGCGAAATGCACGCACAGCCGGTGGCTCAGCACGTTGTTTCCGACATCCACGCTAAAGCGGATCATGTCGTCATTTTGCAGCGTCACGCTCACCCTCAGCGTCAACTCACCAGAGGTCACACCACGGGATCGCTCATCAAGATTGCCCGGCACGGCCAGCACGTAATCCAGTTGCAGCGACTGATTGAGCGCGTTTTTGCGACAACGCGCCTGCGTCAGGCAGCCTTCGGAGGTGATAAACATGTCACCACGTGGCGGCGAATAGTTATAGGAGTCGCCGTCATCACCATTTTCCACAAACAGCATCTGGCGAGTGTAACGTTTGCCGGCAGTTTTGTGGGTGATGGCCAGCAGGCCGTTCTCTTCCACTTCAATACGGTAGAAGGCATTCTCGATAACCGACACCTCGTCAGCTTCTGGCTTGCTTTCGCCGTCGGCGGAAAAATCAAGATACCAGCGGGTATAGCCAAGTGCAGGCAATTCGCTGCAACCCACGGTCAGGGTCGTGCGCCAGACCTGTTCCGGCTTGTGCCAGGCTTTGCCTGGGTCTAGGCGGATCGTTTGATTCAGCACGTAGTCGGTAAGCTCTTTTTGCTCATCAATAACATAGGGTAACGCCTTGCCCTGAGCGTCGCGCAGGGTAAACGGAATGCCCGGTAGCCACGCTTCGAAGGTCACCTGCGGGGCGGCGGTATTGGTTAACGGATTGAAAACGGTGAAAGTATAATCGTGCTCTCTCGGGATACGAATACTTATCAGCCGGGTGTGCAACTCAAGTAAATTCACCGCTAGGTCACGCGCCTGCTTATAGCGGAAGAAAACGTCCTGGTTGGTGTCATCGCTGTTACAACCGCCAATGCTGTCGTGCGCCGCGTTATAGAACATCAGCTTCCAGATATCCGCAATCGCCCGTGCAGGGTAGTCATGCCCCAAGCTGCGACCGATCGCCAGTATCGGCTCCAAGGTATTCACGAGCAGCGCTTCAATCTCGTTATTCAGCAGCTTAAGATCGGCACGACAGGAGAAAATCGACTTGTGCACACGCGAGTGCTTCGCCTCGGTCAGTTCGCCCTGTAACACACGCACATCGGACGTCGCCTCCTTTTCCAGCGCTTCCAGGAAGGCCAGCGGGCTGCTGATATGGTAGTACCGTGCATCATCACATGCGTTAAATTGCCTCACCAGAGCCGGTAAGTTTTCGCGAACCGGAGCCTGGTCGAAGCCGTGCGGATAGAGCAGATGCTCCCGGCTACTGCGGGCTTCAATCGGTGCCATTTTACCGTCTAGAAAGGCCTTCATGGTTTCCGGTGTTTCATCGATCAGGCCCCCAAAGTGATAGCCCCACGGCATCTGTACGGCGAAGACGCGATCGCCATTGTCTCCCTGCCAGACAAACTCGGTCTCATGCAGGGAGTTGTCGGCAATCCCACGCCAGAACAGGGCGTGGTGAATGCCGAACTGGCGGTAGATCTGTGGCATGTTGCCGCCCTGACCAAAACAGTCAGGGACATAGCCGAGCAGCATCGCATTACCGGCATCTGCCGCTACTTTCATGCCGTAGTAGAGGTTACGTACCACCGACTCCTGGTGGATCACCAGTTGATCGGTTTGCGTGTACCACGGACCGGTGAGCAGACGTTTTTCAGCAATTAATTTGAATAATATGTCACGGTCTTCTGGTGCCCATTGCAGATAGCTTTCAATTAACGCACTTTGCGCATCCAAGAGGTAGCAGGGAAAATCATCATTATTCGCCAGAATACGGATCACGTTTTTAATATGGTTAAACAGATAAATACGTGAGCGTGATGATGTAAAGTACCACTCCTGATCCCAATGAGTATGACTGTAAATATGTATGGTTTTTGATTTCATACAACTTCTCCCATTACGCAATTTGCTATACCCAGAATACTTCGAGTTGCAGGAGCCAGTGAACTCAAGTCAATTGTAGGGATAGGTTGTTTAAGCACTACCATCCTGTATCTTGAAGTTACTTGGGTATAAAATTAATCAAATTTTATCTCAATCTCTTCTGCCGGGTCTTTATCGCTGGATTTCAGGCCAGATTCATCGTCATTGAAATTCACCAGCATATTGGCACCGAAGGCAATAACCGCTGTTCCCACTAATGCACCGATGAAATAAGCCCAAGGATTACCGACGGTAAAGCCACCATACAACCCACCTAACGGCGGCATAACGGGATAGGCTTTTAGCAGCGCCACAGTGACCGAACCCAGCGCCCCTGCCAGTACATTCAGTGGAATTAAACGGGCCGGGTTTTTCAGCGTAAACGGAATAGCCCCTTCGGAGATGCCAAGAATCCCCATAATGACTGAGCCATTACCCGCTTCTTTCAGCGTCTGGTTAAAATTATCCGGGCGTAAAAAACGCGCAGCGGCATAACCTAGCGGGGGAATAATGATCGCGACGTTAACCAGAATAGCAGGCAGATACACACCACTTAAAAACAGGACATTACCCGTTCCCCATGCCGCTTTATTTACCGGTCCACCGAGATCAAAACAGATCATGCCACCAAGCACAGCAGCCAGTAATACAGTGCTGGTGCCGTCTTCGGTCATGCGTTGCACCCAAGCCATCAGTGATGTATTAAGCCAGCTCAATACATCACCGAGTAACAGCAGCATGATGACAACCTGCAGTCCTACGGTAATAAAGGGCATTATAATTAACGGTACAGATGAAGCCGCCGAACCGTTAATCTGGATTTTGCGTGAGACCCACTCAGAAGAATAACCCGCCAGCAGGCCTCCGATAGCCGCCCCGAGGAAGCCAGAGCCAGTCACTGAGGCAATAAGCCCGGCAGTGAAACCAGCCGCCAGCCCTTTTTTACCCGCAACTGAATATGCCACATAGGCACCGAGAACATAGTTCATCAAGCCTATTATTTTAAAGCCAATATCTTGGGTAAGGTACAGCCAGTTTGTCAGGCCGTCGCTGTGGGCGAAGGCATCCAGATTAGACTCACCCACCGCCAGACCGATAATTTTGGCGACCGCTACCATCAGGGAGCCGGCAATAATGACAGGCAGAGCAAAGGAAATACCTGTCATAAGATGATTCTTTATATCTACCATTATTTTTTTCATGAAATCACCAGGGTTATTTATTCCGACGAGCCTCAACGGCGGCAACGCATTTGGTAATAACATCAGACGCATGGCTAACACATTGACCAATTTTGACGCGAATAATGATCTTCCCGGCAAAACGGTCTTCTTCTTCAATGGAGCGGTCAGCGGCAATTAATACGAAATCTGCAGCGGCAATCTCTTCCGGGGAAATTTTATTCATGATGCCCATGGCACCCTGCTGTTCAATTTTTACCTGGTGACCCAAGCGTGCCCCTTCTTTTTCGAGAGACTTGGCCGCCATTGGCGTATGCGCTAATCCGGCAATACAGGATGTGACTCCAACGATATTCATACTTCCTCCTCAATTGTGATGCGTGACTTCATATACTGAAATAATTTGTCCTCATCATTAACGGCGAATAATTGATCTCTGAATTCGTCATCAATAATTTGACTGGCGAGGCTATTGATGATTTGCAAATGCAGCACTTTGGCACCCGATTCAGGCACCAGCAGGCCGAAAATAATTTGCACCGGCTGGTCATCTAGGCTTTCCCAGTCGATAGGTTTAGCCAAGCGAATAAAAATGACACCGGCCTCTTTCACGTTAGCCGTTTTGGCATGCGGAATAGCAATCTGATTTTCAAAACCCGTGGAGTATTGATTTTCACGTTCCCACAAATCAGCTTCGATGGTATCGCTATTGTCGGCCCATCCCTGCGCTACGGCATGTAATGCCAGAAAACGGAAGATCTCCTTCTTATCCTGAAATTGTTGGTCTAAGAAAATACTTTCTCGCGCAATCAGCATATACCTACATCCTCATTCGCATATTTCTTCAATTGAGTTACGTGAGATACTAAGCGTAATTTTGTCACTGTGCAGACAGGCAATTTCCGCCTCCAACAGGAAACGCGTTCTACGTGAGGGAAGAAAATAGCGAGGCAGATCAAAAAGGCGGTTACTTTGTGAATCAGATCATGTTTTAACGCGGAAATTTGGTCATTTTTAAGCGAGAATCTGTGACAGAAAAGTTTTTGGCGGATTCAAGTTCGAACTGCAACGCTATTAAATACCATTAAATCGCACCTTCCTTAATGAGTTCGGTTAAACGGCGGATTCAAGTTCGAAGTGCAACGCTAAGCCGCCTGTCTTAACTCTGCAAAGACCACTGAAGGCTGCCGGAA
>NZ_CBFFRK010000154.1:0-10085 GCF_965644245.1 Erwinia sp. V71 | reverse complement strand
AAAGGATGTTAAAAAGTGTTCACCATGTCCCCGAACACCTGTCTGCAATGTCCCCGGACCGTACAAATGGGGGAGGGCAGGGGAGGGCAGGGGAGGGGGAGCTGCTGTCTGTGAACTCAACAGATGGCATTTCCCCCATCCTGGCCTTCCCCCGCAGGCGGGGAAAGGGACAAGACAGATGAGCAAAGACTTCGCTGCGTTACAAAACTTTACTGAGGAAAGCGGCAGTGCGGGGATTCGTCGGCGCGCTAAAGATCTGCCCTGGCTCGCCCATCTCCTGAACCACACCCTGATCGATAAACATCACCCGATCTGACACTTCACGTGCGAACGCCATCTCATGGGTGACAATCACCATCGTCATGCCTTCCTGCGCCAGCGTTTTCATCACCGCCAGCACTTCGCCTACCAGTTCCGGGTCCAGCGCCGAGGTGGGTTCATCGAACAGCATGATTTTCGGTTCCATCGCCAGCGCACGGGCAATGGCGACACGCTGCTGCTGGCCGCCAGACAAGCTGTTCGGCCAGGCGTCAATCTTGTCGCTCAGGCCCACTTTCGCCAGCAGGTTTTTCGCCCGTTCGGTCGCGGCGGCGCGGGACAGCTTGAGCACATCCATTGGCGCCATAATCAGGTTTTCCAGCACCGTCATATGCGGGAACAGATTAAAGCGCTGGAACACCATCCCCACTGACTCACGCAGCTGGTTGATATTGGTCTTCGTGTCCTGCACGGCAAAACCATTCACCTCGACACTGCCGTCATCAATGCTTTCCAGCCCGTTCAGGCAGCGCAGAAAGGTGCTTTTGCCGGAACCGGACGGGCCAATCACACAGATCACTTCCTGTTCGGCAATGGTGCAGTCGATGCCGCGCAGTACATGGGTTTCGCCAAACCGTTTCTGCAAATTATTAACGTGAATCACTTTTGCCGAACCTCTTTTCCATATGTTGAACCAGCAGCGACAGCAGGAAGGTAAATACCCAGTACACCAGTGAAATCACCAGGTAAGGTTCCCAGTAAGTCGCATACGCGCCGGAAACGGTACGTGCGGCGTAAGCCAGATCTGCCAGACCAATCGCCGATGCCAGCGATGAATCTTTCACAATGGCGATAGCGTTATTCCCCAGCGGCGGCAGCATACGGCGAAACGCCTGCGGCAGAATCACCCGGCGCATGGTGCGGCCGTAGGTCATCCCCAGCGAGCGTGACGCCTCCATCTGACCACGGTCAATGGACTGAATACCGGCGCGGAAAATTTCCGAAACATACGCCCCTGCATTCAGCGTAATCGCCACCACGCAGGAGAGGAATGCGCCATAGTCAGCGCGCAGCGTACGGGCAACATCCGCCGACATGATACCGCTGGTGACCAGCAGTCCATCACGCGGGTTGATAAACAACGGCACCAGCGCAAAGTGCACCACCATAATCTGGACAAACAGCGGCGTACCGCGGAAGGCACTGATATAGATGCGCACCGGCCACTGCACACCGTAGTGCAGAATGGTTTTCCACGGACCATGTGGCGCCTGCGCCAGACGGCCTAAACCGAGGGTTAATCCCCACAGCGTACCGGTAATCACACAGATCAGGGTACATTTCAGCGTCATCAGCGCGCCGTCAACAAACAGCGGCAAATACTCCTGAATGATTTCCCAGCGAAATCCAGACATAGATAATCCTGTAACGAGAATTCGCCGCGCGAGGCGGCGAAAGAGGGCGATTACTCAGCGGGTAAGGTTGGTACGTTGCTGTCAAACCAGGTGCTGTAGATTTTGGCGTAGGTGCCGTCAGCGATGATTTTCTTCAGGCCGGCATTGATTTTGTTACGCAGCGCATCGTTGCCTTTCGCCACTGCAATACCGAAATACTGGCGCTGGAATTTAGCGTCAGAAACCAGCTTAAACTGTTTTTCCGGGTGAGTTTTGATGTAGTACTTCACCACACCGACGTCGCCAACCGCAGCGCCGATACCGTCTTCATACAGCTCCTGCAGCATCAGCGGAGTGTTATCAAAACGCTTGATGGCGGTGCTGGTTTTGCCGAGCACATCAGACACCACGATATCGCCGGTGCTGGAGTTCACCACGCCAACGTTGATGGCTTTCAGTGCCGCCAGGGAATCGACGCTGGAGTTCGCTGGCACCACGATGGACTGTTCGGCCGGGAAGTAAGGGGCGGAGAAATCCACCATCGCTTTACGCTTATCGGTGATGGTAATACCGGAAATGATGATATCGCGGTCACCGGTGCCGAGGGTGGCGAAGATACCTTCCCATGGCGTATTGACCAGTTTTACGTCGAAGTTTTCTGCTTTGGCGATGGCTTTAATAATATCAATATCAAAGCCTTCCAGCTGTTTCTGGCTGTTTTCAAACTCAAATGGACGGTAAGTGCCGCCAGAACCAACAACATAGGTTTCGGCATGGGCGGCGGAGGCCAGCATTGCCAGTAACGAACTGATTAACGCTAATTTTTTAAACATGGTTTCTCCCGGGAAATAAAAAACAAACTTACTTATGCATTTTAAGTGCATAAAAATACAGTTTACTTGCATGGCAGGCAAGCATTGATTGTCAGCATCAAAGCGCCGGCAGCGGCAAAACCTGCCTGCCGGAACGCCGTCAGGGCAGGCCGGTGGCCGAAAACAGGCGAGAAATTCCCGCCTCCGTTTGGCTTAAATACTGAATTACCACAATAAAACGCGCGATTTTTATATTTTTTTTATATCCCGCTCCGCAACCTTTACGACATTTTTACCTCGCTTTTTTTACCCTTTTCCTGAACTCAATAAATCCGGAGAAATGAACCGTGAGTGCAGGACTGATAACCGGCATCGTGCTGGTGTTTATATTGCTGGGCTATCTGTTTTATGCCCTGTTCAGGGCGGAGGACTTCTGATGGCTGCTGAAGCTTTTTTACTGCTGGCCTGCTTTATGGCGGTGCTGCTGCTGGTGGCAAAACCACTCGGCGATCTGATGACCAGCATGGCGCTGGACCGTGCCCTGCCGGGCACGAAACGCATCGAGCAGGGGATGTGGCGTCTCTGCGGCATTCAGGATGACGAGATGAACTGGCGTCAGTATCTGGTTGCCATCCTGCTGTTCAACCTGCTGGGTATGGTGCTGCTGTTTCTGATGCTGCTCTGGCAGGACCTGTTGCCGCTCAATCCGCAGGGATTACCCGGCCTGTCCTGGCACCTGGCGTTAAACACCGCCATCAGCTTTGTCACCAATACCAACTGGCAGTCCTATGCCGGTGAATCGACCATGAGCTATTTCAGCCAGATGGTCGGTCTGGCGGTGCAGAACTTTTTATCTGCCGCCTCCGGAATGGCGGTGCTGTTTGCGCTGATGCGCGGTTTCTCACGCCATACCAGCAGCAGCCTCGGCAATGCCTGGCGCGACGTAACCCGCGTGACATTGTTTGTGCTGTTGCCACTGTCACTGCTGATGGCGCTGTTTCTGGTCAGCCAGGGGGCGATTCAGAACGTCAGTCCTTACACCACACTGACCACGCTGGAAGGCGTGCAGCAGACCCTGCCGATGGGGCCGGTGGCATCGCAGGAAGCGATCAAAATGCTCGGCACCAATGGTGGCGGTTTCTTTAATGCTAACTCTGCCCATCCATTTGAAAACCCGACGGCGTTAAGCAATTTCATTCAGATGCTGGCGATCTTTGCCATCCCGGCAGCACTCTGCTTCACCTTCGGTAATGTGGTGCGCGACCGTCGCCAGGGCAGAACCCTGCTCTGGGCGATGTCGATCATGTTCATCGTGGCGGCGGCACTGGTGATGATCGCTGAAGTGAACGGTAATCCGCATCTCCTCAGCTTTGGTGGCGATTCCGCGCTGAACTGGGAAGGGAAGGAGGCGCGTTTTGGCATCCTCAACTCCAGCCTGTTTGCGGTGATCACCACGGCGGCATCCTGTGGGGCGGTCAACGCGATGCATGACTCCTTTACTGCTCTGGGTGGCATGGTGCCGATGTGGCTGATTCAGCTGGGCGAAGTGGTGTTCGGCGGCGTTGGCTCGGGTCTCTACGGCATGCTGATGAATGTGCTGCTGGCAGTGTTTATCGCCGGTCTGATGATTGGCCGAACCCCGGAATATCTCGGGAAAAAAATCGGCGTGCCGGAAATGAAGATGGCGGCAATCTATATCCTGATTACCCCGTCGCTGGTGTTGCTGGGCACGGCGCTGGCGATGATGACCGATGCCGGTCGCGCCGGCATGCTGAACACTGGCCCGCATGGTTTTAGCGAAGTGCTGTATGCCGTCTCTTCTGCCGCCAACAATAACGGCAGTGCCTTTGCCGGACTGTCAGCCAATACTCCGTTCTGGAACCTGCTGCTGGCTGCCGCCATGCTGCTGGGCCGCTTTGCGCCCTTTGTTCCGCTGCTGGCGATGGCCGGTTATCTTGCGGCGCGCAAAACGCAGCCTGCCAGTCCGGGCACGTTGCCGACACACGGTGCGCTGTTTGTCGGGCTGATTATCGGCACGGTACTGCTGATTGGCGCACTGACATTTATTCCGGCGCTGGCGCTGGGTCCGGTTATCGAACATTTGCAGTTACTGGCTGGGCATTAATTGCCGGAGAATTTGGCTATGACACATAAACTTCCTTCACAACAGCGCAGCAGCATCTGGCGTACCGCGCTGGTTGAGGCATGCAAAAAACTCGATCCGCGCATCCAGCACCGTAATCCGGTGATGTTTGTCGTCTGGCTGGGCAGCATCCTGACCACGCTGCTGGCGCTGAAGATGGTGGTGGACAACGACCACGTACAACTCGGTTTCACTGTGGCGATCAGTGCATGGCTGTGGTTCACCGTGCTGTTCGCCAACTTTGCCGAAGCGCTGGCCGAAGGGCGCAGTAAGGCACAGGCGGAGAGTCTGAAAGGGATTAAACGTACCAGCTGGGCGAAAAAACTGGCCGAGCCGTTGCAGCAGGCGAAACTGCAGCAGGTCGCTGCAGACAGCCTGCGCAAAGGCGACTATGTACTGGTGGAAGCGGGCGACATTATTCCCTGCGACGGCGAAGTGCTGGTGGGCGGCGCGTCGGTGGATGAAAGTGCGATTACCGGCGAATCTGCGCCGGTGATTCGTGAGTCCGGCGGCGATTTTGCGTCGGTGACTGGCGGTACGCGCATTCTGTCTGACTGGCTGGTGATCCAGTGCAGCGTGAACCCGGGCGAAACTTTCCTCGACCGGATGATCGCGATGGTGGAAGGTGCGCAGCGGCGTAAAACACCGAATGAGGTGGCGCTGAATATTCTGCTGATCTCGCTGACGATCGTGTTCCTGCTGGCAACCTCCACCCTGTATCCGTTCTCGGCCTGGGGCGGCACACCGGTCAGTATCACGGTGCTGGTGGCGTTGCTGGTGTGTCTGATCCCGACCACCATTGGCGCCTTGCTGTCGGAGATTGGTATTGCCGGGATGAGCCGTATGCTGGGGGCGAATGTGATCGCCACCAGTGGCCGCGCGGTAGAAGCGGCGGGCGACGTCGATGTGTTGCTGATGGACAAAACCGGCACCATTACCCTCGGTAACCGCCAGGCAACGCAGTTCCTGCCTGCCAGCGGCATCAGCGAAGAAGCGCTGGCTAATGCCGCTCAGCTGGCGTCACTGGCGGATGAAACGCCGGAAGGGCGCAGCATCGTGGTGCTGGCGAAGCAGAAATTCAATCTCCGTGAGCGTGACTTACAGAGCCTGGATGCCACCTTTATTCCGTTCACGGCGCAAACCCGTATGAGCGGCGTCAATATCGGCCGCAAAATGCTGCGTAAAGGCGCGGTCGATGCTATCCGTCGTCATATTGAGAATAACGGCGGCAGGTTCCCGACGGATGTTGAGGAACGGGTGAATGCCGTGGCGCGTACAGGCGGCACCCCGCTGGTGGTGGCGGAAGACAATGCCGTCATGGGCGTGGTGGCGCTGAAAGATATCGTTAAAGGCGGCATCAAAGATCGCTTCGCTGAGCTACGCAAAATGGGTATTAAGACCGTGATGGTGACGGGCGATAATCCGCTGACGGCGGCGGCGATTGCCGCAGAAGCGGGCGTCGATGACTTCCTGTCGGAAGCCACACCGGAAGCGAAACTGGCGCTGATTCGTCAGTATCAGGCGGAAGGGCGCATGGTAGCCATGACTGGCGACGGCACTAACGATGCCCCGGCACTGGCGCAGGCCGATGTGGCGGTGGCGATGAATTCCGGCACCCAGGCCGCCAAAGAGGCGGGCAATATGGTGGATCTGGACTCCAACCCGACCAAGCTGCTGGAAGTGGTGCATATCGGTAAACAGATGCTGATGACGCGCGGTTCGTTAACCACCTTCAGTATCGCCAATGACGTGGCGAAGTATTTCGCCATCATTCCGGCGGCGTTTGCCGTGACCTATCCGCAGCTGAATATGCTGAACGTGATGGGACTGCATTCGCCGACTTCGGCGATTATGTCGGCGGTGATCTTTAACGCGCTGATTATCGTGCTGCTGATCCCGCTGGCGCTGAAGGGCGTGAGCTATCGCCCGATGTCGGCCGCCGCATTGCTGCGCCGTAACCTGTGGCTGTATGGCGCAGGCGGCCTGGTGGTGCCGTTTATCGGTATCAAGCTGATTGACATCATTCTGACTGTGCTGGGTCTGGGTTAAGGAGACCATCTGATGAAACTGTTTCGTCCTGCGATTTCACTGTTTCTTTTGCTGACGTTGATCGTCGGTGCGGGCTATCCACTGTTAACTACCGGGCTGGCGCAGTGGTGGTTTCCGACGGCGGCGAACGGCTCGCTGATCGAACATGGCGGTAAGATTCAGGGCTCAGCGCTGATTGGGCAGAATTTTACCCGCGCCGACTATTTCCAGGGACGCCCGTCGGCAACGGCCGATGCGCCGTACAATCCGCTGGCGTCGTCGGGCAGTAACCTGGCCGTCAGCAATAAGGCGCTGGATGATGCCATTAAACAGCGTGTTGCCGAACTGCGTAAAGCCAATCCGCAGGCCAGTGAGACAGTGCCGACGGAGCTGATTACTGCCTCCGCCAGCGGCCTGGACCCGCAGATCTCTCCGGCGGCGGCGCTGTGGCAGGTGCCACGGGTGGCGCAGCTGCGTCATCTGCCGGAAGCCGAGTTGCGCAGTCTGGTGGAAGCGCATACCGACACGCCACTGCTGTGGTTTATCGGTGAACCGGTGGTGAATGTCCTGGAGCTGAATCTGGCGCTGGACGCGTTACAGAAACCTTAATGGAGTGAAAAATCCCCGCCCGGTTTGCAGAACTTTTGCGCGCCATTCCGATAAAGGCGCGCAATTTCGCTGGCAGAGTGGAGTCAGCGGCAAAGTTATGGGATGATTGAGCCGTTTTTCAGGGGGCGGGGATGGGTAAACTTACGCTGCTGTTACTTGTACTGTTAGGCTGGCTGCAATATTCGCTCTGGCTGGGCAAGAACGGCATTCATGACTATACGCGCGTCAACGATGACGTGGCGGTACAGCAGGCGAATAACGCCAAACTCAAAGCGCGCAACGATCAGCTGTTTGCCGAAATCGACGATTTGAACGGCGGTTCGGAAGCGATTGAGGAGCGCGCACGCAGCGAGCTGGGGATGATTAAACCCGGCGAGACTTTCTATCGTCTGGTGCCAGACCAGAACCGCCGCAACGCGCAGCAGGCCGCGCAAAATCAACAACGATAAACAATGACCAACTCCTTCCCCGACATTGTCGCCGTGGTTCCCGCGGCCGGTATCGGCAGCCGTATGCTGTCTGAGTGCCCGAAACAGTATCTGACTATTGGTGAACTCACCATTCTTGAACACAGTATCGCCAGCCTGCTGGCGCATCCTGCGGTGACGCGGGTGATTGTCGCGCTGAGCGCTGACGATGTGCAGTTTCAGCAACTGGCGATTGCGTGTGATGCGCGCATTACCACCGTGATCGGTGGCGGTCAGCGTGCCGATTCGGTGCTGGCAGGTTTGCAGGCGGCCGGTGACAGCGGCTGGGTGCTGGTGCACGATGCGGCGCGTCCCTGCCTGCATGCCGACGATCTGGCACGCCTGTTACAGCTGGCGCACACCAGCCGCGTGGGCGGCATTCTTGCCACGCCAGTGCGCGATACCATGAAACGTGCCGAACCCGGTAAATCCGCCATTGCGCATACTGTTGATCGCGAAGGTCTGTGGCATGCGCTGACGCCGCAGTTTTTCCCGTTGCCATTATTGCGCAGCTGTCTGCTGCGCGCGCTGGATGACGGCGCGACGATCACTGATGAAGCATCGGCGCTGGAGCATTGCGGTTATCACCCGGAGCTGGTGGCAGGGCGCAGCGATAATATTAAAGTGACGCGGCCGGAAGATCTGGCTTTAGCCGCGTTTTACCTGACGCAATTACAGAAATAAGGAGAGCGCAGAATGCGTATCGGTCACGGTTTTGATGTCCATGCTTTTGGTGGCGAAGGCCCGCTGATTATCGGCGGTGTGCGCATCCCTTTTGAGTATGGCTTTATCGCGCACTCCGATGGCGATGTGGCGCTGCATGCGCTGACGGACGCCCTGCTGGGCGCAGTGGCGTTAGGTGATATCGGCAAGCTGTTCCCGGATACCGATCCGGCCTATAAAGGCGCTGACAGCCGTGGCCTCCTGCGCGAAGCGTGGAAACGCATTGAGGCAAAAGGCTACCGTATTGGTAACGTTGATGTGACGATTATCGCCCAGGCACCCAAAATGCTGCCGCATGTGCCACAGATGCGCATCAATATCGCGGAAGATCTTGGCTGTCATATGGATGACGTCAATGTCAAAGCCACCACCACCGAGAAGCTGGGCTTTACCGGCCGCGGTGAAGGTATCGCCTGTGAAGCGGTGGCGCTGCTGGTGCGGAAAGAAGACTGATGGATATGCTGAATCTGAGCTGGCTGCACGGCAAACCCGTTGCACGTGGCAGGCTGAAAGCCAACCCGGAAGATTTTGTGGTGGTGGAAGATCTTGGCTATGGCCCGGATGGTGACGGCGAGCATCTGCTGGTCCGCCTGCGCAAGACGGGCTGCAACACCCGTTTTGTCGCTGAGGCGCTGGCGAAATTTGTCGGTATTCATCCGCGTGAAGTCAGTTTTGCGGGCATGAAGGATCGCCATGCGGTGACAGAGCAGTGGTTCTGCCTGCGCCTGCCTGGCAAAGAGACGCCGGATCTGCGTAAGTTTGTGCTGGAAGGTTGCGAAGTGCTGGAAACCGCCCGTCATCGCCGCAAGCTGCGCACCGGCGCACTGCAGGGCAACGCTTTTACGCTGGTGCTGCGTCAGGTGAGCGATCGCGCGGCAGTGGAGCAGCGGCTGACGCAGATTGCGCAGCACGGTGTGCCGAACTACTTTGGTCAGCAGCGCTTTGGCCGCGGTGGCAGTAACCTGTCACAGGCACAGCGCTGGGCGGCGGATGACATCCGCGTGCGTGAGCGCAATAAGCGCAGCTTCCTGCTGTCGGCGGCGCGCAGCGCGATGTTTAACCAGGTGACCAGCGATCGTCTGGCGCAGCAACAGTCCCTGTGCCAGGTGATGACGGGTGATGCATTGCAGCTGACCGGTCGCGGCAGCTGGTTTGTCGCGGAGCAGGATGAGCTGGCGACGCTGCAGCAGCGTGTCGATAACAATGAGCTGCGTATTACGGCACCGTTGCCGGGTAGCGGTGAGTGGGGACCGCGTGAGGCGGCGCTGGCCTTTGAGCTGCAGAGCCTGGCGGCGCAGTCCTCATTGATCGGCCTGCTGGAACGGGAACGTGTCGACGCTGCCCGTCGCGCCATGCTGGTGATCCCGCGCGATCTGCGCTGGAACTGGCAGGATGATGTCACCGTCGAACTCCATTTCTGGCTGCCTGCAGGCAGTTTCGCCACCAGCGTGGTGCGTGAGCTGCTCGAACACGAGGGCGATGATGTGGAGATTGATGAGTACACCGCAATGCCTTCATCATCAGATGAAGGCATTTATATTCATCACGCTAATGACGACTGTGCGATTTAGCAATCGCGAATTCAGATAATAAGTGCAACGCTCGGACATGATTGTGGAGAGTGTAGGAGGAAGGGTTAACTACCGATAAG
>NZ_CBFFRK010000153.1:0-10115 GCF_965644245.1 Erwinia sp. V71 | reverse complement strand
TCTGAAGAGATGCACGACAAGATCATCGGCTGGTATCTGACAATCAACCACTACCACTAAATCTGCGTCACGACCCGTAAACTGACGTAATTAATTGAATATAATTGACATTTTTACTATTTTTAAATACAAATGATGGTACAAATGTTGTTACATAAATTATGTTAATATAAAATAACCTTATAAAACAGTAGAGTAAAAATGCATTCGAGTCCAGTCAGAGAGCCAAATTCCTGTTTTCATGCCTCCTTGCGAATCTTTATCTGATATTGATTCAAGAGGTTAGCGTGAAAATTCTTCCCGGTGTATTTTGATTTAATCCTCCGCATCGGGAAAAATTGGTGGTCAAATCTGGGGTCAGGTTAGTTCGATAATGGAGCGCCCCCCATATGTCCCTTACCGATGCGAAAATCCGCACTCTTAAACCTTCTGATAACCCCTTTAAAATCTCCGATTCTCACGGCCTATATCTTCTTATCAAACCCGGCGGTTCACGTCACTGGTATCTCAAATACCGTATTAACGGCAAAGAATCCCGCATTGCACTGGGTGCCTATCCTGCAGTCTCCCTTTCTGATGCACGACAGCAGCGTGAAGGTATCCATAAAATGCTGGCACTGAACATCAACCCGGCAATGCAGCGGGCCACTGAACGTGGTTCACGCAAACCGGAGACAGTGTTTAAAACCGTGGCACTGGCATGGCATAAAAGCAATAAAAAATGGTCGCAGAACACCGCTGATCGTCTGCTCGCCAGCCTGAACAATCATATATTTCCGGTCATCGGGCATCTGTCAGTATCTGAACTTAAACCCCGTCACTTCATTGACCTGCTGAAAGATATTGAGGAAAAAGGTCTGCTGGAAGTTGCGTCCCGTACGCGGCAGCACCTCAGTAACATCATGCGTCATGCGGTCCATCAGGGATTAATTGACACCAACCCTGCAGCAAACCTTGACGGCGTGACGGCTCCCCCCGTCAGACACCACTATCCCGCCCTGCCGCTGGAGCACCTTCCTGAATTGCTTGAACGTATTGAAGGTTATCACCAGGGTCGTGAACTGACCCGGCTTGCCGTCCTGCTGACACTGCATCTGTTCATCCGTTCCAGTGAGCTGCGCTTTGCCCGCTGGTTGGAGATTGATTTCAGGAACCGGGTCTGGACAATTCCCGCCACTCGCGAGGCCATTGCAGGCGTGCGTTATTCCGGGCGCGGTGCCAAAATGCGCACTGCTCATATCGTGCCTCTCTCAGAACAGTCCATCGCCATTCTGCAACGGATTAAGGAAATATCAGGAGACCATGAACTGGTGTTCCCAGGCGACCATAACCCGTATAAACCAATGTGTGAAAACACAGTCAATAAGGCACTCCGCTTGATGGGATACAACACAAAAAAGGATATCTGCGGGCATGGTTTCCGGGCGATGGCATGCAGCGCTCTGATGGAATCCGGTTTATGGTCGCAGGATGCGGTGGAGCGCCAGATGAGCCATCAGGAACGCAATACCGTGCGTTTGGCCTATATACATAAAGCGGAACATCTTGAAGCTCGCAGGTCGATGATGCAGTGGTGGTCTGATTATCTGGATACGAGCCGTGAATCTTATGTCCCTCCTTACATTTTTCACAGGAAACGTGGCGATAGACTCTTCTGATATCGTAAAAAGTATAATGCAGCATATAAAACACAGGTGCTGCATTATATTAAAAATGTCAGACTTCGTTCTGTCTCTCTTTTATTGACATTTTTTCCCCTTGCCTATGAAAAATTGGGTAGGCAATACTAGTCACCACCAAACTGATCATCCAGGAAATATCCACCCCAGGAATCAGGTTAGCGTAGGGACCGGCAAAGAACGCATTTTCCACAAAGGGAACCTGCACCACAATACCGGAAAAATACACCATCAGCGCCTGGGTATTCAGTAGGCCGTAACGTCCACCATCCGCGCGGAATATTGCATCGACGTCGTAACTTTGCTTGTTCACATAATAAAAATCCAGTAGATTAATCACAATCCACGGAATCAATACCGCAATCAATGCTAAAATCAAGTTAATAAAGAACGAAACAAAGTTCTGTGATGCTGCCAGGGCGACTAACACACTTCCCACTAATACCAGCGCTGAAACCACTAACCGCACCGCCGCACCCGGCGTCCAGTGCGGTCGGAATGTTTGTACTGCCGTAATCAGTGATAATACCGCACCATACAAATTCATTGAGTTGTGACAGATAATATTGATCAGGAACAGCACCATCAGAATAGGGCCGAGCCAACCGGTCGCATGCCGTACTGACATCATGGCATCACTGGTTGGCGCAATATTGACTGCCATCATGCCGAAAATAAAGGCCAGAATCGTGCCACCACAGGCGCCTAAGTAGGTGGCTATAAACGGGCGTGCAATACCGACATTGGCGGACAGGTAGCGCGAGTAGTCGGAGGTATAGGGCGAGAAACTGATTTGCCATACCGCGCCGATGCAGAAGGTGCCAAACCACCCTGCTGCACTGATGCTGCCGCGAGACCAAAAGTCTGCCGGTAACGGTTGTGACACCATCAACGCCAGGCCCAAAATCAGCGCCGCACCCATAATCCATGCACCGACTTTATTGATGCGATGGATAAAATGGTAACCGACGATACCAATTGCAGTGGCAAGAATAGCGCCAATGATCGTGGCACTGCTTACCGGCATCGACGGGAAGACGTTGTTGATGACTTTGCCGGATAACGAAATATTCGAGATAAAGAACCCGAGATAAATCATCGTCGTAAAGCTAATCACCAGTAGCGAGCCGTATCGACCAAACTGCGCGCGGCTCTGCACCATTTGTGGAATGCCGACTTTCGGCCCTTGCGCAGAAGTTAACGCAAGGAAAATTCCGCCAAACAGATGACCGGCAATAATCGCGGTTAAAGCGGAAATAACATTCAGATGAAACGTTTCGGTGGCAATCGCGCCGCTGACAACCGCCAGAGGGGCAATGTTGGTACAGAACCACAAGGTAAATAAACTGTGCGATTTACCGTGGCGTTCCGATTCCGGAACATAATCTACCGACTTATTTTCTATAATTTGACTCTGACGTGGTTGTGTATTCACCGTACCCTCCAATTCTCAAAGTGGGATTGTTTTTAATGTGGGTAAAACCTTCCTCGCGAAAAAAAATCCACAGCCATCCCGACGAATGTCTTTTCGTCTTCTTATTAAAGAATTGGCGGTAAGGCTCCCGGTGCTAATTAATGCTTAACAACTGTACAAGTAACGGTCGTCATAAATAACGACGCTGAAAATCCCAACGCTATTTCTGGTAGTGTGCGTATTGATAAATGCCAATCAGATTCCGGCACGGTGCGCGCGGAAGCGCACCTTAACCCATCAGCGCATAATAAAGGGGTCGCTAATCGGCTCATCGCTGGTGCGCAGCCACACTGTTTTGGTGGTGGTGTATTCCAACGCTGCGTCAATACCACCTTCACGACCGAAACCGGACTTACCGTAGCCGCCAAACGGCGCCAGCGGTGAAACCACGCGATAGGTGTTCAGCCACACCACGCCGCTACGCAACTTACGCGTGACACGATGGGCGCGCGTCAGGTTTTGGGTGAATACACCGGCGGCCAAACCATACTCTGTACCATTCGCTAAACGAATCGCCTCGGCTTCATCTTTAAAAGTCAGCACCGACAAGACTGGACCAAATAGCTCCTGCACCACGCTTTCTGCATTTGGCACCGCACTGCAATCCAAAATGGTGGGTGGGAAATAGAATCCCGGTCTGTCAATCGGCTGATTGCCGATCACCAGGCGCGCACCCTGCTCAATACTGCGCCTCACTACCTGCTCGATATTGCTTTTCTGTCTTTCGGTGCAGAGTGGACCAAACTGCGTCTCCTGCTGCTGCGGGCAACCGATAACAATACCGCGCACTTTACTGATGAGCTTTTCAATAAAGGCATCTTTAATCTGCTCATCCACCAGCAGACGCGAGCCCGCGACGCAGCTTTGTCCTGATGCAGAGAAAATGGCGGCCACCTGCGCATTGGCTGCACTTTCCAGGTCAGCATCGGCAAACACGATAAACGGTGACTTGCCGCCTAATTCCAGCGAGGTGCTGGCGAGGTTTTCCGCGCTGTTGCGAATAATGTGACGTGCGGTATCCGCACCGCCAGTAAAGGCGATGTGATCGACCTTCGCATGCTGGGTCAGCACTGTGCCACAGCCTTCCGCGAAGCCGGTGATCACGTTTATGACGCCGGCAGGGAAACCGGCCTCTTGCACCAGTTCAGCAAACCCCAGCAGCGGCGTCGGTGCGACTTCAGCCGCCTTCACCACCACCGTACAGCCGGCCGCAATGGCCGGGCCGATTTTCACCGCGGAGAGAAACAGCTGGCTGTTCCAGGGAATAATCGCGGCAACCACGCCTACCGGTTCACGCTTAATCCAGGTTTCCATGTCGGCTTTATCGATGCTGAGCGTAGCGCCGTCCATCTTGTCGGCCAGTCCGGCATAGAAGCGATAGTATTCCGCCACGTAAGAAATCTGCGCCTGGGTTTCACGGATGATTTTCCCGGTATCGAGCGTCTCAAGACGTGCCAGTTTGGCTGCATCGCGTTCAATCAAATCCGCCAGCTTCAGCAGCAATTTGCCGCGCGCACCGGCGGTTAAGCCGCGCCACGCATCGGATTCAAAAGCCCGGGCCGCCGCCTGCACTGCGCGGTCGGTTTGCTCGCTGCGTGCTTCGGCAATCGTGGCCCACGGCTCAGCGGTGGCCGGATTCAAAGAGGTGAAAGTCGCAGCCCCGGCGTCAAATTGGCCGTCGATGTAGAGTTTGAAAGATTCCATGACGTCTCCGCTCAGTGAAATGCAGGTGCAACGTGTTTAATAAAGCGTTCCAGCGAGGCTTTCTTACGCTCGAAGGTCATGCCGCTATCCAGCCACAAGGCGTACTCATCGTAGCCCATCGCCTCATAGTTTTTCAGGCGGGCGATCACTTGATCAGGATTACCAATCGCCAGATTTTTTCGCATCCCTTCCACGCTGTAATAGGTATTCGCGGCGATCTCTTCCTCGGTCAACGGCTTGATCAGCCCCTGCTGCACCGGGCGCTCATTCTTGAACCAGGCACCGAAGTAGTTGTAGAAGCGATTAAGTTCTACTGCCGCTTGCTGTGCATCGGCCTCGTCTTCGGCCACAAAACCGTGCTGCAGCAGCATGATTTTCAGCGGCTGCTCAGGTGAATATTCCTGACAGGCTGCTTTGAAGGTAGTGATCAGACGCGTGATCTCCTCTTCGCCCTGATGCAATGGCGTGCACTGCACGTTACAACCGTTTTTCACTGCAAATTCATGACTGTTCGGGTCACGAGCGGCCACCCAAATGGGTGGATGCGGCTGCTGTTTTGGCTGCGGCGAGGAAGTGGTGGACGGGAAATTCCAGAACTCACCTTTATGCTCGTAATCGCCCTTCCACAAGGCCTTCACCGCAGGCACCAACTCACGCATCCTCTGGCCAGCTTCCCAGGCATCCATCCCCGGCATCAGGCGCTCGTATTCATATGAGTACGCACCGCGTGCTATCCCCAAATCCAGACGCCCTTTGGTGATCAGGTCCGTCATTGCCGCTTCCCCCGCCAGACGAATCGGATGGGTAAAGGGCGCAATAATGGTGCCGGTGCCCAGACGGACGTTTTGGGTGCGGCTGGCGATATCCACCAGGTTGATAAACGGATTCGGCGCAATAGTGAAATTCATGCCGTGGTGCTCGCCGGTCCAGATAGCGTGCAAGCCACCTTTATCCGCGATTTCACACAGTTCCATCATCTCATCGTACAGCTTGTCCTGTGCGTCATCGGCTGACACGCGCTCCATGTGCAGGAACAAGGAAAGTTTCATACCACCTCCTGATGAGATGCGGTAAAGAAGTGACGGACAGAACCTTCGACTTCGTCACCGTAATAGAGACCGTAATTACCCACCGCATTTTCACGGATAAAACGATCGACCAGTGATTTCAGCGCACTATCCGGCACCGGCAGTTGCGCCAGCGTGTGGACATCCACCCACTCACCCTGCTGTATTGCTGGCAAGGTGCTGCCCGTCGGCTGTGCACACAGGAACACAATATGCTGCTGTCTCTTTTGGCGATCTTCCCAGATGGAGTAGACAAAACCTGGGTTGGCCTCAATGTTCAGTCCGGTGAACAACAGATTGAGCGTTTCACTCACGCTGCGGTTATTGACCGTTTGCGATGGCAAGCCATAGCCGTTCTCTTTCTTCACCACCAACGCCTGACCCGCTGATTCAATCAACGCGCTGACCACGACGTTAGGACCGGCAATCAGGGATTCCGCATTCTGATACGGCGTGAAGTAGGCGCCGCGATAGTAGCCAAGGCCTGGTGTACCGCAGGAATCGAACTGCTCGACTTTACCGATCAGAATCGCGTGGTCACCCGCATCGATGACCTGATGCATCGCGCATTCAAACCAGGCTGAACTCTCATCCAGCAACGGCGTGTTGAACTCCCCTTTGCGCCACTTCACCAGCGAGAATCGATCGGCCACTTTCTGCGCGAAAATATTCGATGTCTCTTTCTGCTGCTCCGCCAAAATGTTGATGGCGAAGTGCGGGCATTGCGTGAAATTCTCGAAATTCGCGGAGCGCTTATCGATGCTCACCAGCAGCAGCGCGGGGTCAAGTGACACCGACGAGAACGAGTTCGCGGTGAAGCCAATCGGCTGCCCTTGTGCATCGTTAGTGGTGACCACGGTGACACCGGTCATGAAGGCGCCAAAGGCGTCGCGTAACTGTCTGCGTTTATCTGCGTCCATAAGTTACTCCTTTACAGGCTCTTTTTGCGTGACGGCGGCAGCAACCGGCTTGAGGAACGATAAAATTTCCTCGTTCACCCGGTCTGCATCCGTCAGGTTCAACATGTGTTTAGCGTTAGCGACCACCACCGCCTGTCCCTGCCGTGCTGCCTGGGCCATTTGGTGTGTCATGTCTGGATTCGAATTGGCATCCAGTTCTCCGGTCATCACTAACACCGGACATTGCATTTCATTCCAGCGCTCAGAATAGAAGCGATCTCCCGCCGCAAACGCCTGGTAGGCACGTGCATAGCCGTCGAGATTCACCTGTTGCAACCACGTTCCCACTTTTTGACGCAGGGGTTGTTCGTGGTGGTCGTCACTGAACCAACGATCCAGTGGCGCATCGAGCCGCACATTACCGGTCGCTAACTCTTGTGCGCGTTTCAACACCGCATTGCGCGCGCTATCGTTACGCTTAAACACGCCGCTCATCACAATCGCGTGATTCACCAACTGCGGATAATCGATAGCGATACCTGCGGTGATCAGTGCGCCCATTGAGTGCCCCGCGACAGCAAAACTGCGCTCGAGTTGTGTCTGCAAGAACAGGGCCAGCCACTGCACGTAATCCTTTAAGGTGGCAGGATGACGAAAACCGCTGCTTTCGCCATGGCCAGGCATATCCACCGCTATCACGCGGAAGTAGCGGCTCAACACGTCCATTTGTGGGAACCAGGCGTCAGCATTCATGCCGACGCCGTGGATCAACACCAGTGGCGTGCCCTGTCCAGCCTCCAGGTAACTGACCTGGAGACCTAACTCAGATAGCTGCTGGGTTTTTCTGGTCATGGCCTAACTCTTTCAGGTCAAGATAACGGTTGCCGATACGATGATGCGGACGGCCGCCCAGTGCCGCGCCCAGCGCGATCACAATCTCGTCTGCGAATGGCGCATCGTTGATGTTGAACTGCATGGTGAGGTAGTGCTCACGAGTACCTTCATCATCCGTGCCCATCATAGGTACCAAAATCGGTGTATTGGCTGGACCACGGGTGTTATTGAAGGCCAGATAGGTTTTACCCTTCACAGCAGAGCGATAATGGTTGCCGAAATGCAGGGTATGAATCAGCGCTGAGGCGTGTTCCAGTTCGCCGTTCAGGCCCACCACTGCGCTTTTACCGTAAGCCACCACCTTGTCACCGCCGCCCGCTTCTTTCACGATCAAGCCGGTCAGCAGTTCGCCCAGTACTGGCGCCATTTCGCGAATCTTCGGTGCGAGGTCTTCGACAAAGCCTTCACCGGCCCACGGATTTTTTACCACGGCAGCCGCCGCAATCATCACCAGCGGCGTGGTGGCCGCTTTGCCGCCGTCGGAGTAGATGGTCTCGGTGGTAACGAAAGTCTTGCGTATATCTGGATGCATGGTTAGAGCCTCATTCAAGTTAACGGTTTGTTAATCTGGTGTGTCGAGAAGGGATATAACATTGGAATTTATGGTATGTCAAAAGTTGGTATACCATCATACGGTGTTCTTATGTGCAGGCTTTTTTGCTATGCTTCTCGGGCGGGAAACCCCGCTGTATCAGGGGGATTAACCCATTACGTGGCACAATTCTGAATCGAAGTGAGCGCACTCTCGCGTTGTGACTGATGTCATAAATTTCACCGACAATTCGTGAGGGATATCTGGTTAACGATATGATTTACATCGAATTAATATTTCTTTGGCGAGGGGTGTGAGTCATGAGCCTTGGCGCATGATGAAACTGTGAGCCAACGCTAATTTCACCCTGATGGGGCTCATCACGCCCGTGGGGATAACCTCTACCGCTCAAACAGGCAGCGTTGCTTTCGCGCGGTAAACAGTGCTAATAGTAAAAAGGTTGCTGAGTTTTAAATTAATGACCAGCTGAATTTTTTATTCCAACGTAGAGAAAATTATGGTTGCGAGTCACTCCTTAAAAATTGAAAACACGCCAGTGACCCTTCGCGAACTGGCATTGGCCAAAGTGCGCCAGGCCATTATCTCTGGCTATTTTAAAGCGGGCGATCGTTTGGTGGAACGTAGCTTGTGTGATGAATTAGGCGTAAGCCGCACCGTGGTGCGCGAGGTAATTCGTTATCTGGAAGCGGAAGGTTTAATTGAAAACTTGCCGAAAAAAGGACCTATTGTCGCGATATTAACCTGGGAAGTCGCCGAGCAGATTTATGATATTCGACTTTTACTGGAATCTGAGGCGGCGAAAGATTGTGCTAAAGCGGCAACCAGCAAAGATAAAAAGGATCTGCACCAAAAACTGCTGCGCATCGCCAAAGCCTCACATGATCACGATGATATTGAACGTGTTGAAGCCTCTCAGGCCTTTTACGAATCCCTTTTTTCCATTGCAAAACATCATATTGCGTGGGAGATCGTGCAACGCCTTAACAGCCGTATCAGCCGTCTGCGCGCGCTCACGCTGCGCAGTCCTGAGCGCCAGGTGGCAGGTTTCGAACGCATGTCACGTATTTATGAAGCCATTGAAGAAAACAATCCAGAACAAGCGAAAGATGCGGTGAAACAACATCTGACTGAAGCCGCAATACTCGCTAAATCTATTTTGACTGCCGAGGGGTAATGATGTCTGCTTATTGGATCGCACACGTTAATATCAATGATGCACAGCAGTACCAGAATTATATTGATTTGGCGCCCTTGGCGTTTAAGAAATACCAAGCCAAGTTTATCGCTCGAGGAGAAAAGGCTACCTCACTGGAGGGCGAAAAATTTACTAAGCATGTCGTCATTGAATTCCCGGATTATCAAACAGCATTAGATTGCTACCATTCTGAAGAATATCAATTAGCGAAAAAACAGCGTGAAGACGTGGCGAAAGCGATGATTACGATTATGGATGGACTGGCGTAAATAGCATTTATTTAATTTAATGATCGAGGTTTTTTATAATCCCCCTTGAATAACCGGTAGCTTAAATTAGCTGCCGGTCACATCCTGCGCATAACAACATCTTATAGTAAGCCCCTAATTTTAATACTTAAAATAACACATTCATGTTTGAAAACACCTGCTTCATCAAGGTGCAAAAATGCATCACATCGCTCGATCGCGGCGCGATTAATCGCATCAGTTTGAATTTTAGGTTTCAACAGTGAAATCGCTGCGGGATTACGTAATAAATTACGCCACGACTAAGCGGCTAACGTTTTGGCATAGCGCGAATTCAGATAATAAGTGCAACGCTTGGTCATGTGGATGGAGGGACGGTTAGCTACCGATAAGCTATCCTGC
>NZ_CBFFRK010000152.1:0-10255 GCF_965644245.1 Erwinia sp. V71 | reverse complement strand
CAGGATAGCTTATCGGTAGCTAACCGTCCCTCCATCCACATGACCAAGCGTTGCACTTATTATCTGAATTCGCGATACGCCAATAAAGCCATTCAGCAAGCCATCAATGGCAAACAGCGCACGCCATAACACGGCAATCGCCACACTACTGCCCAGAATGGAAGGAATATAAAAAGCCGTGCGAAATAAACCGATACCACGTAATTTAAAGTTGAGAACAAACGCAATCCCCAACGCAAACGCCAGTTTTAATGGAATGGTTAACAGAACATAAGCAAAGGTTACCCACATTGAGCGCCAGAAGAGTTCATCTTCGGCAAACATATAACGATAATTCTCCACCCCATTAAATTGTGGCGGGTTCATCAGGTCATAATCGGTAAAACTGAGGAAAAACGATGATACAAACGGGAAAGCGGTAAACACCAGTAACCCAATAATATAGTGTGAGATGTAGGCTAACCCGGGCACTCTGTTCTCATTCATCATTCATACCCGTTAGGTGACATAAAATTGATATAATTGCAACAAAACGAAACGGTGTTTCATTATGGTATGTCCAGATATTTCTGGCGTCATCGCCTGTTTCGTGAATTTGTGATCGTGATCGAAACGTTGTTTTGTTTTTATTGGATTGATGTTTTACATATCACAAATAGAGTGATGACGGTATTAAGTGACGGGGATCGCAATTCTATTTCAGCGCGCGGCTGAGTTTAATCAGGTGTGCGGCAGAGGGATATAGATTTTTCGCTTACTGGCACGGATATGTGCCAGGAAACCGCTGTACGGGTATGGAATATTTTGCAGTGTCTAAGATTTATCCTAAAGGTCGGTTCTGCCATGCCGATAGTATCTGCAGACCCCCTCATATGCCAGGTTGATCATGAAACTTCACACTCTTGCTGTTTTAACGGCTGCATTTTTGCTTAGCGCCTGTGCAACAGGGCCAAAGCAGGACAATAACTTCGCCTTCGTAAACCAGGTGGCAACACAATGTACTGAGCAACTGCAGGTTGAAAATCAGTACGTCACCGGCAAAAGAACACTGGCGCCGATTGCGTATGTAAACCGTGAATTTAAAGATGTCGGCTCTTCGCGCGCGATCCCTTTCTTCTCAGCTAAAGCGCTGGATAAAGGTTCCCCGGGCAGCGCCTGGCGTAACTGCATGGCGCGCAACGATGTGAAAGCGGAATTTATTGGCTGATACTGACGTGACTTCTGCTTCTGCAGCAGAAGTCACGTCAACCGGTTATCAGGCAGGAAGATCGTTTTCTAAGCGCTGACGGCGACGCAGATTCGGGAAGAACTTCATCCACAACGCCACCACCACCAGCGTCCCTACTCCTCCCAGTACCGCAGCAGGCACCGCGCCCATCAGTGCCGCCAGCACCCCGGACTCAAATTCGCCCAGCTGATTGGACGTATTGATAAAGATACTGTTCACCGCATTGACCCGGCCACGCATATCGTCCGGCGTATCCAGCTGCACCAGTGCACCAGTGCACCACGGATCACCATACTGACCATATCGAAACCACCCAGCGCCGCCAGCGCCAGCAGTGACAGCCAGAGGTTGCTGGAGAGCGCAAACACCAGCGTGGCGACACCAAATCCGGCCACTGAACCAAACATAATCATGCCGACATGCTTTTCCAGCTTATTGCGGCTGAGCCAGATGCCCACCAGCAGCGCACCCACGGACGGCGCACCGCGCAGCAGACCCAGCCCCCACGGGCCAGTATGCAGGATATCTTTGGCGAAGATCGGCAGCAGCGCCGTCGCACCGCCGAGCAATACCGCGAACAGATCGAGCGAGATCACCCCAAGAACATCTTTGCGCGCACGGATAAAGCTGATACCGGCAAACAGGGTTTTGAGGGTGGCGGGTAAACGGGGCTGCAGCGGCCGCTCATAGCGGATCAGACTGACCAGAATAATCGACAGCAGATAAAACGCCGCGGTGACGCCATACACCACATCCGCGCCTGCCACATACAGAAAACCACCCAGCGTTGGACCAATAATCACCGCCGCCTGACCACCCACCGCATTCGCAGCGGTCGCCCGTGCCAGAATCGCAGGTGGCACCAGTGACGGCAGCATCTACTGCATCGCCGGCCACTCGATGGCTTTGGCGACGGAAATCAGCAATACCAGCCCCCAGATCGCGGTTTTATCGGACCAGTGGAAGACCGTCAGGACCACCAGCGCCAGTAACGCCCCCACTCCAGCAACTGCCCGCACAACACCAGGCGACGACGATCATATTGATCCGCCAGATGCCCGGCGGGCAGAGCCAGTAGCACCGAAGGAAGGAACTGCATCAGACCGATCATCCCCAGCGCCATCGCGCTGTTGGTCAGCTCATAGATTTGCCAGCTCACCGCCACTGAGAACATCTGAAAACCAAACGAAGAGCAGGTGCGCGCCAGCCAGAAAGCGACAAACGCGCGGTGCCGCAGCAGCGAATCGTCCGCTGCGGTTGAGAGTAACCCCATATTGCCATCCCTATAGATTATTTCGGCGTCATTGCGCCGTGCCGGTGTTAAACCGGTCGTGTTATGGTCGGCTTTCAGCCGTTACTGGAACCTTGCCGCTGACAGGTTGCGTGATTTTACCATTTCAGGCAACGGCAATGCGTGCGGCGCAGATATCGGACCAACAAACAGATGCACATCACAAAAAGTTGTGAAAAGATAAATGTGTTGCATAGAATTTCGTTACGTAACAGCAAGCAGGAAAGATTATGAAGCATATCATTGAAGGGTTCCTAAACTTCCAGAAAGACATCTACCCGGATCGTCAGGAACTGTTTCGCAGTCTCGCATCAAGTCAGAATCCTAAGGCGCTGTTTATCTCCTGTTCAGACAGCCGTCTGGTGCCGGAGCTGGTGACCCAACAGGAACCGGGTCAGCTGTTTGTTATCCGCAACGCGGGTAATATTGTGCCCCCTTTCGGTCCTGAACCTGGCGGTGTTTCCGCTACCATTGAGTACGCGGTGGTCGCGCTGGGCGTCAGTGATATCGTCATTTGTGGCCACTCTAACTGTGGCGCAATGAAAGCCATCGCGACCTGTCAGTGTCTCGACCCGATGCCCGCCGTTTCCCACTGGCTGCGCTATGCCGATGCCGCTAAAGCGGTGATGGAGAAAGGCGAGTACGACAATGAAGATCAGAAAGTGAATGCAATGGTGCAGGAAAACGTCATTGCGCAGCTGAACAATATCAAAACGCATCCGTCCGTCTCCGTGGCGCTGCGTAATGGCAAAATCCGCCTGCATGGCTGGGTGTATGATATTGAGAAAGGCGAAATTCGCGCTCTGCAGCACCACACCAATAAATTTGTGTTGCTGTCAGATAATCCGGAAGAATTTTTCGAGTAAGACCCCGAAATCAGGTGGTGTGCCCGCCCGGGCACATCCCTTTTATGCCCGACGCGGCACCCTGTCCTCCTGCCGCCGCATTGCCCCCGGAATATGCGCCAGCAACTGCCGGGTATAGTCGCTGGCTGGCGTATCGAAGATTGCCGCTACCTGCCCCTGCTCAACCACATGACCCTGTTGCATAATCACCACATAGTCAGAGATTTTTCGCACCACCGCCAGATCATGGGAAATAAACAGATAGCTCAGTCCTTTATCCCGCTGCAGACGCTCCAGCAATTGCAGGATCTGCGCCTGTACCGCCACATCGAGCGCTGAGACCGGCTCATCAAGGATCAGCAGTTCGGGTTCAATGGCTAGTGCCCGGGCAATCGCGACCCGCTGGCGCTGGCCGCCAGACAGTGCAGCAGGCCGCGCATGCAACAGTGACGCGGGCAGTTCAACCGCCTGCAGCAGTTCAATGGCGCGCTGACGCTGGCTGTGACGATTGCCGATGCGAAACGCGCGCAGCGGCTCACAGATAATCTCCGCCAGTGTCATTTTCGGATTCAGCGAGGCATAGGGGTTTTGATAGACCACCTGCACCCGGCGGCGAAATGCTGCCTGATGGAAACGTGCAGGATCGGTATAACGCTCGCCATCAAAATGCACTTCGCCGCTGTCAGCCCGTTCCAGCCCCAGCAGCATACGCACAGTGGTCGATTTGCCGGAACCTGATTCCCCGACCAGACTGGTGGTGCCGCCGCGCAGCACCGGGAAAGAGACCTCTTCTACCGCACGAAAGGTCCCGCCGCGCGCCAGGGTGAAACTTTTACTCAGCCTGTCCGCCTGCATCAGTGGCGCAAGCGCCGGACGCGGCTGGCGGTAAGGCACATCGAGAAACGCGGGTGAGGCCGCCAGCAGCTGGCGGGTATAAGGGTGTTGCGTGCGGTTCAGCAGACTGGCGGGCGTACCGCTCTCGACCAGCTGGCCGTCATGCATCACCAGAATCCGGTCAGCGCGTTCCAGCGCCATATTCAAATCATGGGTAATCAGCAGTAAGGCAATGCCTTTACTGTCGACCACATTTGCCAGCGCATCGAGTACCTGCTTCTGCACGCTGACATCCAGCGCACTGGTCGGCTCATCGGCAATAATCAGTCCGGGGTGATGACACATTGCCATCGCCAGCAGCACACGCTGACGCATGCCGCCGGAGAGCTGATGCGGGTAACTGGCAAGAATGCGCGCGCTGTCACGCAGCCCGACGTCGGCCAGCAGCGCGTCCAGCCTTCCTGCTGCCGCGCGTTTTGTCACGCCGTGCAGGGTCAGCGCTTCCTGCAGTTGTTTGCCGATAGTCTGAATCGGGTTAAACGCCTGTGCCGGGTCCTGCGGCACAAAACCAATCTCCAGACCCCGGATTTGCCGCCACTGACGCTGGCTGGCCTTTTCCAGTGGCTGGCCACGAAAACGAATACTGCCGCTGCGGGTGATCGCCTGCCTGCTCAGTAAACCGACCAGCGCCGATGCGGTGGTGGATTTGCCGGACCCCGAACCGCCGACAATCGCCACCACTTCACCGGGATTGATGGCAAAACTCAGCGCGTTCACTGCCTGCACCACGCCGCCTTCACGCCGTGGATAATCAATCGTCAGTTGTTCCACTGCCAGTAATGGTTCGTTCATCGTTCCTCCGCTGCGTCCTGAATAAACCCGGCGATGCGGTTAGTTGCCAGCACCGACAGCACAATAATCAGCCCCGGCAGCGTGGTGTACCACCAGGCTGCGGCAATATAGTTACGCCCTTCGGCAATCAGTAAACCCCACTCCGGCTGCGGCGGCGGTGCGCCAAAACCGAGAAAACTCAGTGCGGATACCGACAACAAGGCGAAGCCCATCTCCAGAGCCGCCAGCGACAATACCGGCGCCAGCGCGTGTGGCAGGATATGACGGCGAATAATACTCAGATGGCCAACGCCGCTGGCACGTGCAGCTTCAACGAACAGATGGGTACGGCTGCGCAGCACTTCACCACGCGACAGACGGGCAAAGGTGGCGACAGACGACAAACCAACCGCCACCGCAATGTGCAGCGTGCCAAAGCCGAGCACGGTGATGATCGCCATCGCCAGCAGCAGACTGGGAACCGCCATCAGAATATCGATGATGCGCATAAACAGACTGTCAACACGCCCACCGATATAACCTGCCAGCACGCCCGACAGCGTGCCGGTCAGTAATGCGATGGCAACAGAAAACAGTGTTGCCTGCAGCGTGAGTGCGGTGCCGAATACGGTACGGCTGTAAATATCACGCCCCAGATGATCAGTGCCAAACCAGTGGCTGGCCGAAGGGGGCTGCAGGGCATAGCGTGCATCGCCAGTCAGCGGGTCCTGGTGACTAAATACGGCGGGAAACAGCGCCCAGAGTATCACCAGCAACAGCAGTGCCGCACTCAGCCACAGGGTGACAGGAAACAATCGCCGCGGCGTCTGTTCCGGTAATACCAGGCTCATGATTTCTCTCCCGTGCTGATGCGTGGATCGAGCAGCGGATACAGCGCATCAGTAACAAAGTTGATCACCACAAAAATGGCGGCGGCAGTCAGCACCACACCCTGCACCACCGGAATATCCTGTGCAGAGACGGCGCCCTCCGCCAGACGCCCCACACCTTCGCGTGAGAAAATTGTTTCAGTGATGACTGAACCGGCCAGCAGATGGCCGAAGATCATCCCGCTCAGCGTCAGCAGCGGAATCGCCGCATTCGGCAACACATGGCGCCACAGCAGATACGCGTTACCCGCGCCCTTCAGGCGCAGCGCATCAATAAATGGCCGCCGCCAGACTTCCGCCAGCGAGCGGTTCATCACCTGTGCAATGGTGGCGGCCGTCGGGATGGCCAGCGCCAGCGCCGGCAGCACCAGCGATTTCCAGCCGTGATTGCCCATCGCCGGAAACCACGCATGGTTAAAGGAGAACAGCTGCAGTAGCAGCAAACCAAGCCAGAACATCGGCAGCGCCGCGCCCAGTGACGGTAACGCCAGCAGAGCCGACTTCACCCGCCCCGGCGGCAGCACACTGGCTCCGGCGGCCAGTCCGATGCCTGTCACCAGCGCAGTGATCAGCGCACACAGCGCCAGCAGCAGCGTCGCAGGCAGCGTCTGCGCCAGCAAAGAAGTGACATTGTCACCACTGACAATCGAACGCCCCAGATCAAGATGCAGCACATCCCATAACGCCAGCGCGTACTGCTGGTATACCGGTAAATCAAGGTGATAGCGCGCTTTCAGCGCCGCCACCTGTGCCGGGTCCACGGTGCTCTGCTCGCCCTGATTAAGCATAATGGTGACCGGGTCTGACGGCAGGATATACAGAATCAGAAACGTCAGGCTCCACGCGGCCCACAGCACCAGCACACCCTGCAGACCCCGGCGCCACAGCGCTGAAAAGCGCGGTGATACGCGGCGACCCGTCACAATCGTTGCATCTGCCATCAGAGGTTACTCCTTCGCCGCCAGCCAGGTGTCATACAGCTGAAAACGTGATGAAGCATCAAAATGGAAACCATGCACATGTGGCGCGGTTGCGATCACCGTCGCCAGCTCAACCAGCGGAATCGCGTTACCCTCGCTGATCAGCCGTTGTGCCGCCTGCGTGACATACTGCTGGCGCTGTGTGCTGTCGAGGGTTTCGCTGGACTGCACCAGCAGCGTATCAACGTGCGCAGGCTGCCGTTTATTCACATTACGGCCGCTGGCGTCGAACACAGTACGTAATACATCAGGGTCGGAACGCGTCAGATTATAGAAATCGACATCAATTTTGCCGCTCGCCTGACGCGCCACGACCTGACTGATCGGCGCTTTCTCCAGCTGCAGATCAATCCCAACCTGTTTCAGCTGCTGCTGCACCACTTCCAGAAACGGTGCGTTCTGCCAGTAACTGATACGGAAGCTAAGCCGTTCGCCATTTTTTCGGCGAATACCGTCGGCCTCGCGCTGCCAGCCATTCTCGTCCAGCAATTTCTCCGCGGCCTGCGGATCGTATTTCAGCTGCGCGCTGAGGTCCTGATACAGCGGCGTGGTTTGCGCCAGCACCGAGGTGGCTTCATGCTGATAACGCGACAGCACTGGCTTCAGCGCCGCCCGGTCGATCGCCAGATTCAGCGCCTGACGCACCACAGAATCCGCCATCAGAGGTGATGAATAATTCGGGAACAGGCTGTATACCAGACCTGGATTGGTGCGCGCATTCAGCGTGAGGTGCTTATCCAGCAGCAGCTGCTCATCCTGTGGCGTGACACCGACGTTGACGTCCAGCTGACCGGAAATAATGCTGCCAAAACGCACGCCACTTTCCGGGATCACACGATACTCCACGCCATCGAGGTAGCTTTCCCCCTGATGCGCCGCCAGTGACGAAGGCCACTGATAACCACTGCGGCGCGTCAGTTCCGCTTTCTGGTTATGAATAAACTGTTTCAGAACAAACGGGCCGCTGCCGGTCAGTTTGCCCTGGCAACGTTCTTCCGCACTGGCATTCACCGTATCAGCGGCGAAAAAACCCAGACTCATTGTTGAGGTGGCCTGCAGGAATTGCGCATTTGGCTGGGCGAACGTGATCACCACAGTATGAGCATCCGGCGTCTCCACCGACTGCAAACCTTTCAGATAGGTCGAGGCCAGTGAGGCTTTTGCCCCCAGCCTGACTATCGCGGCAAAGTTATCTTTCACCGACTGCGCGGTAAACGGTGTGCCATCACTAAACGTGACACCGTCACGCAGGGTGAAGGTAAAACGCTGGTTGTTCTCTTCCACCTGCCAGCGGGTTGCCAGCCACGGCACAATCTTTCCGCTTTGCGGGTCCTGGTCGGTCAGCGAATCGGTCAGCTGGCGGCCAATATTCAGTGAATTGTTATTTCCCGCCTGTTGCGGATCGAGACAGTTGGGATCGGTATCGATAGCGACCCGCAATATGCCGCCCTGTTGCGGCGTCTGCGGGGTGTTCGCGGAGGCCGCGGGTGTTTCCGCCGCCTGGTCACAGCCCGCCAGAGTCCCGGTCAGTAATAACGTCAGCAACGAACGGCGCCAGCGCGTCGTCCGGAAAAAAGAAATCTGCAACATAGCCTTTCCTGGTTTTTTGGCGCCGTACCCGCACAGTGGAGCACGGCGCTGTTTTATTTGGCAGTCAGCGCTTCGTTGCGCTGCACGGTTTTCTGCTGGGCATAACGATTGTTTTTGAAGGGAATATTCAGACGCTCGCGTAACGTGCTGGCGGCAGAGGGCTGCCAGTAGCCGCGTGCGGCCAGGATCGGCAGCACATGCTGTGTGATATCGTCGAGCGCTTCCACCAGTATCGGACCGCTGATAATAAAGCCGGTCGCACCCCCTTCTTCCACCCAGCGGATAAAGGTTTCCGCCACCTGTTCGGGTGTGCCGAAGAACTCCCCGCGTGGCAACGTGGCTTCAAATGCCACCTGGCGCAGCGTCTGATTTTTCTCTTTCGCCCGGCGTTTAATGGCATCGGTGGTGGAACGGAAAGTGTTTTGCCCTAACTCGCCCAGCCCGGGGAACGGGCCGTCCAGCGGATACTGGCTGAAATCATGATGATCAAAAAAGCGCCCGAGGTAGGCCAGTGCATCATCCACTGACAATAGCGACAGCAGATACTGGTATTTGGCTTCCGCCTCTTCCTCTGTTTTGCCGACAATCGGTGTGATGCCCGGGAACACACCGACATGTTGTTCGCGGCCACTTTCTGCCACTGCCGCCTGCAGTTTCGCGGCATAAGTTTTTGCCTCTTCCAGCGTGCGCGCATTGGTAAATACAGCATCGGCAGATTTACCCGCCAGGCTAATGCCGGTATCGGAAGCACCCGCCTGGAAAATCACCGGCTGTCCCTGTGGTGAGCGCTGGATATTCAGCGGCCCTTCCACTTCAAAGAACTGGCCTTTATGGTTCAGCTTATGCAGTTTTTTGGCATCGAAGAATACGCCGCTTTCCCGATCGCGCACAAAGGCGTCATCCTCCCATGAGTCCCACAGCCCCTGCACTACGCTGATATACTCTTCGGCAATCTGATAACGCAGCGAATGTTCCGGATGCGCTTTACCAAAGTTGCGTGATGAGCCTTCCAGCGGCGAGGTCACCACATTCCAGCCCGCGCGGCCATGGCTGATATTATCCAGCGAGGCCAGCTGACGCGCGACAGTAAACGGATCGCTGTACGACGTGGAAATGGTGCCCGCCAGACCAATTTTTTCCGTCACCGATGCCAGTGCCGACAACAGCGCAATCGGTTCAAAACGGTTGAGAAAATGCGGCAGCGATTTTTCGTTAATATGCAGGCCATCGGCGACAAACAGGAAATCAAAATTCGCCGCTTCTGCGCGCTGCGCTAATGCGGTGAAATAGCGAAAATTAACGCTGGCATCCGCAGGTGCTTTCGGATGTCGCCAGGAATTCATATGGCCACCTGCGCCATGTAACATCAGTCCGAGTTTAATATTATGTTTGCTCATCAGATCTCCTTAATCGCGGGTCCACCCGCCATGCAACAGAATGCGGCCGCAGGCGTGTATCCCGGTGGTGTTGGTTGGCCGGGGTATGCTGATAAGCAGAATCACATATAAAGAATCGCGGACTAAATATTAATATCGTCTTAGTATTTTCAGGCTTTTCATAACTTCACTACCAACGCTTAGCCTGTGCGCAGCGATGATTAAGATGAGATGGCAAACCGTTGCCAGGACGCTGTAGCTGCCATTAATGAGGCACAAAAAATGTCCCTTACTGCTCTGTTACGACGTAGCAAAAGCGCGAATTCAGATAATAAGTGCAACGCTCGGACATGATTGTGGAGAGTGTAGGAGGAAGGGTTAACTACCGAT
>NZ_CBFFRK010000151.1:0-10297 GCF_965644245.1 Erwinia sp. V71 | reverse complement strand
GGGCGGTTCTTTGTTCATTTACCATACTATGACAGGACGAAAAAATGGTTCCCATCGAATTAATCGCACCTTCCTTAACAACCTGATTGTACACACGCAGATATAGCCTGAAACAAAAAGGGCCGCAGCAGCGGCCTGATTAACCATAGTTTTTGTGTGGCATTGTTATTTGGCAGGCAGCTTAATGTCTTTAAACATCGCTTCGATATCTTCATTTGAACGCAACGCCACGGCGGTATCCACCACATCGCGGGTTAAATGTGGCGCGAAACGCTGAATAAAATCATACATATAGCTGCGCAGGAAGGTACTGCGGCGGAAACCAATCTTGGTGGTGCTGTAAGTGAAGATATCGGTCGCTTCGATGCGCACCAAATCCGGATCAGAAACCGGGTCCACCGCCATACTGGCGATAACCCCTACCCCCAGCCCCAGCCGCACATAGGTTTTGATCACATCGGCATCTGTCGCGGTAAAGACGATGCGCGGCGTTAACCCGGCACGGTTGAACGCGGTATCCAGTTCAGAGCGTCCGGTAAAGCCAAAGGTGTAGGTCACTAACGGGTATTCAGCCAGTTCTTCAATCGACACTTTGCTCTTGCCCGCTAATGGATGATCTGGCGTCACGACAATCGCCCGGTTCCAGTGATAACACGGCAGCATGATCAGATCGTCGTACAGATGCAGTGCTTCAGTGGCAATAGCGAAGTCAGCATTGCCTTTCGATACCGCTTCAGCAATCTGCGTTGGCGAGCCCTGATGCATATGCAGCGAAACACGTGGGTAGCGCTCGATAAAACCTTTAATCACGCCAGGCAGAGCATAACGCGCCTGAGTATGGGTGGTGGCAACATACAGCGAGCCTTTATCCGGCCAGGTATGTTCACCGGCGACAGATTTGATGGCGTCGACTTTTGAGAGCACTTCACGTGCGATACGGATAATTTCTTCGCCTGCGGGTGTGACCTGAGTCAGATGCTTGCCGCTGCGGGCGAAAATCTGGATGCCCAGCTCATCTTCCAGCATTCTGACCTGCTTACTGATGCCGGGTTGTGAGGTATAGAGCCCTTCAGCCGTTGAAGAGACATTGAGGTTATGGTTGACCACCTCAACAATATATCGTAGTTGCTGCAATTTCATACTTTGCGTCCGTCCGGGTTAAGCAACACGCCGAATCCCTGCGAACCCGATAACCGTATGCTGCAGATATCGCTGAGGCTGACGTTAAGATGCGACAGAAGGTAAAAGCCGTGTTTCTATAACAACTATATCATTTTTATGACAGCTGTATAGCGTTTGGCTATAAGGAAGACCATAAAAAAGGGCTGGTCATTGACCAGCCCTGGGTGATTATTTTTTGCTGACCTGCCAGGCGCCGTCAACATAGAAAGCGGACCAGCCAGTGGCTTTACCGTCTTTCTCCGAAGCCACATACTGCTGCTTGGTTTTACGGCTGAAGCGGACCACCGTCTTGTTGCCGTCTTCATCCGCGACTGGCGCATCGGCCAGATAACGCAGTTTCTCCGGCAGGCGATCCTGGAAGCGTTTCAGTTCTTCCACCAGCGGCGCACGGGTCTCGCGCGATTTCGGGAAGGTATTCGCGGCCAGGAAGACACCGGCGGCACCATCACGCAGGACAAAATACGCGTCCGATTTCTCACACGGCAGCTCAGGTAACGGCACCGGATCTTCTTTCGGTGGCGCGACATCGCCGTTGCGCAGGATCTTACGCGTGTTTTTGCAGTCGTCGTTGGTGCAGGCCATGTATTTCCCGAAGCGGCCCATTTTCAGGTGCATTTCGGAACCACATTTCTCACATTCAACGATCGGACCGTCATAGCCCTTAATGCGGAATTCACCCTCTTCAATCTCGTAACCGTCACAGCCTGGGTTATTACCACAGACATGCAGCTTACGCTGATTGTCGATCAGATAGCTGTCCATCGCCGTGCCGCATTTATGGCAACGACGGCGGGCACGCAGTGCATTGGTTTCCGCCTCATCCCCTTCCAGAATATTCAGCACTTCATTTTCCGGAATCAGGTTAATCGTCTGTTTGCAGCGCTCTTTTGGTGGCAACGCGTAACCGGAACAGCCGAGGAACACCCCGGTGCTGGCGGTACGAATACCCATCTGACGGCTACAGGTCGGGCAGTCGATAGAAGTCAGCACCATCGGGTTCGGCTGCATGCCGCCCTCTTCCGGCTCCTTCTCCGCCTGCTCCAGCTGACCGCTGAACTCGCCAAAGAATTTATCCAGCACCGCTTTCCACTGCGCCTGGTTATTTGCCACTTCGTCGAGGCTGGTTTCCATATGCGCGGTGAAGTCATAGTTCATCAGCTCGCGGAAGTTCTCTTCCAGACGATCGGTGACGATTTCACCCATTTTCTCAGCGTAGAAACGGCGGCTTTCGACACGCACGTAACCACGATCCTGAATGGTGGAAATAATCGACGCGTAGGTCGATGGACGGCCAATGCCACGTTTTTCCAGCTCACGCACCAGCGATGCTTCACTGAAACGCGCAGGCGGCTTGGTAAAGTGCTGACCCGGTTTCAGCTGCTGCAGGCTGAGTTCCTCGCCCACGTCAACCGCTGGTAACGTGCGATCTTCATCGCCTTTACGCAGCGCTGGCATCACTTTGGTCCAGCCGTCGAAACGCAGCGTACGGCCTTTCGCTTTCAGCTTAAACTCGCTCGCTTCAACCGTCAGTGTGGTGGAATCATACTGTGCAGGCATCATCTGACAGGCAACAAACTGACGCCAGATCAGCTGATACAGTTTCTGCGCATCGGCTTCCATATCTTTCAGCTGTTCCGCCTGCACTTTGACATCAGAAGGACGAATCGCTTCGTGCGCTTCCTGCGAATTGTCTTTGCTGGCGTAGGTATTGGCGTCTTTCGGCAGATATTTCGCACCAAAGTTATCGCCAATATAACCGCGCACCATCGCCACCGCATCCTGGCTCAGGTTGGTGGAGTCGGTACGCATATAGGTAATATGGCCCGCTTCATACAGACGCTGCGCCATCATCATGGTTTTCTTCACACCAAAACCAAGACGGGTGCTGGCAGCCTGCTGCAGCGTGGACGTGATAAACGGCGCGCCAGGCTTGCTGCTGGTCGGTTTATCTTCGCGTTCCGTCACTTTGTAACGCGCATTTTCCAGCAGGCTGACGGCCGCCATGGTCTGTTCGCGGTTGACCGGACGGAACGGCTTATCACCCTGATGCGTCACCTGCATCGGCAGGTCACTGCCTTTCGGCGTCGTCAGGTCAGCATCCAGCTCCCAATACTCTTCCGGGACGAAAGCTTTGATTTCGCGCTCACGTTCCACCACCAGGCGCACCGCAACTGACTGTACGCGACCGGCAGAAAGTCCGCGGGCGATTTTCTTCCACAACAGTGGCGAGACCATGTAACCCACGACGCGGTCCATAAAACGGCGCGCCTGCTGGGCATTCACACGGTCAATATTCAGTTCGCCCGGCAGCTCAAACGCCTGACGAATCGCATTTTTGGTAATTTCGTTAAACACCACGCGGCTGTAGCGTGAGTCATCACCGCCGATCACTTCCCGCAGGTGCCAGGCAATGGCTTCCCCTTCGCGGTCAAGGTCGGTTGCAAGATAGATGTGGTCAGCATTTTCGGCCAGTGATTTCAGTTCGGCGACCACTTTTTCCTTGCCCGGCAGAATCTGATAATTGGCCTGCCAGCCGTGATAAGGGTCGACGCCCATGCGGCTGACCAGCGCCGCTTTTTCGTCCTTTTTGACTTTAGCTTTCGCCGTTTTACTGGTTACAGAGTCAGCGCTCTTTTTAACTGTTGAACCACTGGTCGGCAAATCGCGTATATGACCGACGCTGGATTTCACCACGTAGTCATTACCGAGATATTTATTGATTGTTTTGGCCTTTGCCGGGGACTCAACTATTACGAGAGCTTTTCCCATATTTACCTTTACCTGATTATAACGTCCGAATGTAGTGACGGCTCTATCGACGACATCCCACTGCGATATCTATGTTGCAGCGCATTAGGATCAATTCAACCCCCAACAGCAAAATGGCAACTTAGCACAAGAGTGACCATTACAACACGCTGATTAACGGCATTTTTTCGCACCACAATTAGCATTGCCCGTGCAGCGATAAGCCCGGTTTTACTCCCGGAACCCGAAACGCCCACACTGTACCTGATAAAATCAGATACGCAACTTTATTAGCATTCCCTCCGGCGTTACGCCAGTGGAATGCGCTTTTGATGCTGCGCAACAAAAGCGCGGTCTGCGTTTGCGGCAATGCTTCGCAGGCAAGTAATATAGAAGGAAATCGGCATTTGTAAAAAGGAGATGAAAATATGTACGGCGATACACAGCCAATTGCAGCGGCAGACTTGCTGGTAAAAGCCAATGCCATGCTGGTGGAGCATGAGGATTATTTCCGCGGCGTGGAGGCCACTGCCGTTGAGCAAAATGGCGATATTCTGGTTTTTCGTGGCAACTACTACCTCGATGAACAAGGGCTGCCAACCAGCCGAAGCACCATCGTGTTTAACCTGTTTAAGTTTCTTGCTCAGCAGCTGTCGTCGCAGTATCACCTGCAACGTTAATCTGGGGCTGACTATTTTCCCCTTCAGACGACATCACGGCCTAAAGCACAGGTCACACGGTCAGAAGAGGAAAGCGTCCCGCGCCATGGGCGGCGCGGGCCGGGCGGTCAGGGATGACGCATAGCGACTTTCCGATCTGACCGTGCGCCCTGTGCAGACACACTATTCACAGGCAACGCGACTTGTGCCGCCGATTACAGCAGCGGCTTATCCCCACGCTGCCACAGTTTCAGCAACAGCCGTTCAGCACTGTCCGCCGCACTGCCGGTAAAGCGATCCATCAGACGTTTACGTCGCGTATAATGCACGCCGACTACTTCAAACTTCTCCATCTCGGCGATGATCAGATCATCACTGGTGCCAATGGTATCAATCAGCCCTTTCTCCAGCGCCTGACTGCCGTACCAGTGTTCACCGGTGGCCACCCGATCAATATCCAGCGACGGACGCATCTCATGGACAAACTGCTTAAACAGCAGATGGGTTTCATTCAGGTCTTCGCGGAATTTCTCGCGTCCCTGCTCGGTGTTTTCGCCAAACAGCGTTAGCGTACGCTTGTATTCACCGGCGGTATGCAGTTCCACATCAATATCATTGCGCTTCAGCAGACGGTTAAAGTTAGGGATCTGCGCCACCACACCAATCGAACCGATAATCGCGAACGGTGCCGCGACGATACGATCCGCGACACAGGCCATCATATAACCGCCGCTGGCCGCCACCTTATCTACCGCGACCGTCAGACGCACACCCTTCTGACGCAAACGCTGCAACTGTGATGACGCCAGACCATAACCGTGCACCACTCCGCCAGGACTCTCCAGACGCAGCAACACCTCATCGCCCGTCCCGGCCACCGCCAGCACGGCCGAAACCTCTTCGCGTAACGACGCCACTTCCGAGGCATCCATACTGCCTTTAAAATCCAGCACCCACAGCGTTGGCTTGCCGCGCTCTTTTTTCAGCCCCTGCTTCGCCCGCTGCTTTGTCTCTTTCGCTTCCTGCTTATCCTGCTTTTTGCGTGCCTTATGCCACAACTTCTGCTCGTGATGCTTCATCTGCGCCAGCGTCATCTCCTGCTTCATCTCGCGATACTCATCACCAAGATGGGTCACCCGCAGCTGGCCGCTTTGTGCGCGTTTACGCTGTGCAACGTTAACAATAATCACCGCAATCGCTGCGATGGCGATCACCACCGTCACAACTTTTGCCAGAAATAATCCATAATAAGAGAGTAATTCCACTCAATCCGCCTTATTTAACATAGCATTAGGGGCCAGCCACTAGTTTAGCTGAGTCCGTTCGCTTCGTCGCCTGCTTCGCGTGCGGTCGGCCAGAATTGCGCCGCTCTGACATTGAACTCGGGGTGGTTTTCAGGCATAAAACAACTTAATTTCGCGCGTCAGGCGCGACGCTTATTGTCAGAGGAATCCGCTGTGCACTATCAACCGAAAAGCGATCTGCTTAATCATCGAATTATTCTGGTCACCGGTGCAAGCGATGGTATCGGTCGTGAAGCCGCACTGACCTATGCCCGCTATGGGGCCGAAGTGATCCTGCTGGGACGCAACGCGCAAAAATTACAACAGGTGAGCGATGAGATCCAGGCGCTGGGCAAACGCCATGCGCGCTGGTTTACCCTCGACCTGGAACAGGCAACGCCAGAGAGCTGCCTGCAACTGGCCGACACTATTCAGCAACACTATCCGCGCCTTGATGGCGTACTGCACAATGCCGGCGTGCTGGGCGATATCGTTCCGCTGGAACAGCTACAGCCTGACGTCTGGCAGCAGGTGATGCGCATCAATGTCGACGCCACCTTTTTCCTGACCCAGGCACTGCTGCCGTTACTGCTGAAAGCCAGCGGTGCGTCGCTGGTGTTTACCAGTTCCAGCGTCGGACGCAACGGCCGCGCGGGCTGGGGGGGTTATTCTGTATCGAAGTTCGCCACTGAAGGCCTGATGCAGGTACTGGCGGACGAATACGACAGCCGGGTGCTGCGCGTCAACTGCATCAACCCGGGCGGTACACGCACCAAAATGCGTGCCAGCGCCTTCCCGCAGGAAGATGCCATGAAGCTGAAAACCCCGGCGGATATTATGCCGCTGTATTTGTGGCTGATGGGCGACGACAGCCGCCGCAAAACCGGGGTCAGCTATGATGCCCAGCCCGGCCGTAAACCCGGAGCAGCAGAATAATGGCGCAGGATGATCGTCACCAGCAACGCCAGCAGCGGCTGAAAGAACAGGTCGATGCGCGCATCGCCGCGGCCACCACCGTTCGTGGCATCCTGATGGTGTTTACCGGCAACGGCAAAGGCAAAACCACTGCGGCATTCGGCATCGCCACCCGCGCCGTCGGGCATGGCAAACGGGTGGGCGTCATCCAGTTTATCAAAGGGGAATGGCCCAACGGCGAGCGCAACCTGCTGGAGCCGCATGGCGTGGAGTTTCAGGTGATGGCGACCGGATTTACCTGGGATACGCAAAACCGCGAAACAGATACCGCCGCCTGTCTTCAGGTATGGCAACACGCGAAACGCATGCTGCAGGACGACACGCTGGATTTGGTTATCCTCGATGAACTGACTTACATGGTCAGTTATGACTATCTGCCGCTGGACGAGGTACTGAGGGCGCTGCAACAGCGGCCATCACAGCAAAGCGTGATTATTACCGGGCGCGGATGTCATCGTGAAATTAGCGAACTGGCGGATACGGTGAGTGAAATGCGACCGGTAAAGCACGCATTTGATGCCGGTATTCAGGCACAACAGGGAATTGACTGGTAACAAAACGGGGAAACCCGTTCCCCGTGATGACTGACAGCAGTACGGTACTGACGAATGCAGGGCAGACGCGGGATAATCCGCCCTGCCCAATTCGCTGATTAGCCCTGCTGGCGGCGTGATGGCTTCGCGGCTTTACCACCGGCAGAACGGCGGTTATTGCTGCCACTGACCTGGGTATGACGTTTCACTGCACGGCGAATCTGGTTCGCTTTAGTACGGCGACGATCTTTCTCGACCGGCACCTTACTGACGGTTTCCGCATCCAGTCCCACCAGCTCACGCAGATAGTTAGTCGGCTGCAGATCCAGCTCAGTCCAGCCACCGCGTGGCAGACCTTTTGGCAGATCGATATCACCATAACGCACACGGATCAGACGGCTGACCTGCACACCTACCGCTTCCCACAGACGACGCACTTCACGGTTACGCCCTTCTGTCAGGGTCACGTTGTACCACTGGTTAATCCCTTCACCACCAGCGAACTTAATCGTCTTGAATGCCGCCGGGCCATCTTCCAGCTGCACGCCACGGCTCAGCTGACGGATTTTATCTTCATCTACCTGACCAAAGACACGCACGGCATATTCACGTTCCACTTCGCGGCTCGGGTGCATCAGACGGTTTGCCAGTTCACCATCGGTAGTAAACAGCAGCAGACCACAGGTATTGACATCAAGACGCCCTACTGCAATCCAGCGCGCACCGCGCAGTTTCGGCAGACGGTCAAATACGGTCGGACGGCCTTCGGGGTCATTACGGGTACAGAGTTCGCCTTCCGGCTTGTAGTAAGCCAGTACACGGCACACTTCCGTCGCGGATTCGGCGATAGGAACGATATGACCGTCAATGCGGATTTTCAGGGATTTATCAAGCTCAACACGGTCGCCCAGTGTGGCCAGTTTGCCATCGACACTGACACGCCCCGCGGAGATCAGGGTTTCGATTTCACGGCGCGAACCGTGACCGGCACGCGCTAAAACTTTTTGTAACTTCTCGCTCATGGAGCAGCCTCGCTGTCGCCTTCCCAGGCGTCATGTTATACTTTAAAAACAATAGGTTATCCCACAAATCAGTATAACCTCTTGATATGTAACTATTTACCGTCACACAGCATGGCACACATTATGTCACACAAACTGTCACACACGATGTTGCGCGGGCGCACATATTACACGAACTTTAGATTAAACGCTTCAAATCGATTTGTACGCGTTTCTCTTGGTACGGATAGTCAAAAACAAGCTGAAGTGATCATGAATCAGGTGCGGCCTTTTATACCTCTTGTGCAAAATGGGTCGATGACTATCGATGCGTTCAAAAGACGCATTCAGGGCTTCCGCGCTGCGACAAAGCAAGATTTTGATCAGTACCTGCTGCACTGGTTACAGATGGGGTTAGATGAAGCGAAGCGTTTACCGGAAATCGGGAGGTATGCAAAAGAGATCTTTCCTGAAAGGAAATTGTCCCGTACAGCGACACTAGAAGAGGCTGAGGGCTACGCAGAATATCATTTGAATCAGATGTATGACGGCGGAGAGGAAGCCGCCAAATTGCTTCTGGGTACGTTAAATACGCAACATATCGACTTCGAAAAATCAGACCTAGATAGCGCATATCAAGTAGGTAGTCAGATTGACGAAAACCGTGCGCTGCTATACCAGAGCTACCAGGCTTTCTATAGTGGAGACCTTCCCCGTTACCGCCAGTTGATTGCCGCCATGCAATCACAGCTTAGCGATGCTCAGAGCCAGCAAGAATCAACAAAACAAAAAATCGTGACCCAAGCAGAGCATCTTGCATCCAGCAACGCTATCTCGCTGTCAAAGGCATGGGAAATGTACGTTGAAGAACAAGGCAAAGAATGGCGTAAAGCAACCGCTGGAGAGAACGGCAGATTTTATGACATTTTGTTCTATGTTGTCGGCGATAAGCCCGTAGATACTATCTCTAAACAAGATATTCGAGACACGTTGCAAGTCGCTGAGAATATGCCTCAACGTAACAAAAAACCCTACTCTGCTATGACACTTAAAGAATGTGTCGAATACGATGTACCAGAAGATGACCTAAATAGCTGTTCCAAATAGTAGATCACCTGAAGGGAACTCAGTCCGGGTTGAGCGATCTGATCAACCGCTAAATATCCCAAATCACCAACCGGACTGAGAGATGTCGAGCATAGCACCCATACCCCGTAACGAACGACGCCTGATGAAGAAAACTATCCATAAAACGCACGACAAGAATCACGCCCGCAGGTTGACCGCTATCCTGATGCTGCACCGGGGCTATCGCGTCAGTGATGTCGCCAGAACGCTTTGCTGCGCCCGTTCGTCAATCGGTCGCTGGATTAACTGGCTCACTCTTTACGGCATTGAGGGACTGAAATCTCTGCCGCCCGGCCGTGGACGTCGCTGGCCGTTTGAACAGATCTGCGTGCTGTTACATCAACTCGTAAAACGTTCTCCGGGTGACTTTGGTTACCAGCGCTCACGCTGGAGCACGGAACTGCTGACGATAAAAATCAATGAGATAACCGGCTGTAGGTTGCATGCTTCCACGGTGCGGCGCTGGTTGCCTTCGGCCGGTCTGGTGTGGCGACGTGCAGCCCCTACGCTGCGTATTCGCGACCCGCATAAAAGAAGAAAAAATGGCAGCCATCCGTGAGGCGCTGGAACATCGCAGCGCTGAGCATCCCGTGTTCTACGAGGACGAAGTGGATATCCATCTGAATCCGAAAATCGGCGCGGACTGGCAGGTTCGTGGAGAGTGCAAAATGGCATGTGAATCGATCACGGTTTGGCATCAAGGTCGATCATGATTTGGCATGCCTCCGATCACTGATTGGCATACTGTCGATCACGCCGGGAATTAACGCTTTCTTACACGGTCTCCC
>NZ_CBFFRK010000150.1:0-10342 GCF_965644245.1 Erwinia sp. V71 | reverse complement strand
AGGATAGCTTATCGGTAGCTAACCGTCCCTCCATCCACATGACCAAGCGTTGCACTTATTATCTGAATTCGCGATTAACCCACTGAATTAATGTCCGGCGCGGTAATTTAATGCCTCCCGCGCTGAGATCGGCGGGTAAATCAAACCACTGCACCGGTTGCTGAAATTTTGCCAGCTGACAGGCCGCCCACTCAGCAATCGCATCGAGGCGGGTATTATTATCCCTTTCCAGCAGCGCCACCGGGCGCTGACCAAATTCGGCATCGCTGACCGGCACCACCCATGCCTGCGATACCGCCGGATGCCTCAGCAGGAGTCGTTCAATCTGCTCGGGCTGAATCCCCTCGCCGCCGCTAAAAAACTGATTATCCAGCCGCCCGCAGAGATGCAGCTCACCGTCACGCCATATCCCGGCATCACGGGTATGCAGCCAGCCGTGCTCATCCACCAGCGGCAGCAGTTCACCTTCCTGCCAGTAACCGCAGGCCAGCGCCGGCGAACGCAGCCACACTTCGCCCTCTGCCAGCTGAAGCTGCGCCTCGCCCAGCAACTGCCCGACGCCATCCCGACCGTTGGTGCGCTTCGCGGCAATGGTCGACGCCGCTTCGGTCATGCCGTAACCGCACCAGCAGCGAATGCCTGCCGCTTCCGCCCGCTGCGTCAGTTCCGCCGCAATGGTCGCGCCGCCCAGCAGCACATTCTCCAGTCCGGCAGGCACAGGCTCCTGTTGCAGCAGACGCCACAGCTGAGTCGGCACCAGCGAGGCAAAACTGCAGCCTGCCAGCGCCTGCGCCAGTGGCAGTTCCGGCGTCACTTTCAGGGTCGCGCCGGTCAGCAGCCAGCGCCAGATGATCCCCTGACCGGAAACATGGTACAGCGGCAGTGATAACAGCCAGCAGTCGCTGGCAGTAAATGACATCAGCGCCACCACACCACGCGCACAGGCGAGATGGGCTGCAAAGCTGTGCGCCGCCGCTTTCGGTAACCCGGAAGAGCCGGACGTCAGCGTCAGCGTCGCCAGACTTTCACTCTCCCACTGATGATGCGCACAACCGCTGGCAGCGCGCAGTGCCAGCACTTTCAGCGGGACTGACGGCAAGGGGGTTTCCAGACAAAGCACAAAATCAAGATTCAGGCGCGCCAGTACCGGCGCAGTTTGCCCGTCCGGCAGCTGTGGATTGAGCGGTAACAGACGCGCGCCGCACTGTAACAGCGCCAGATACGCCAGCAGCGCCTGCGGGCTGTTTTTGCTTTTCAGCACCACGCCGCTGCCCGGCTGAACACCCTGCTGACGAAAGCCAACCGCCAGTTCGCTCACCTGCGCCGCCAGCTGACGCCAGTTCAGTTCACCACTGGCAGTCACCAGCGCCGTTTCACGGCTGTGCACATGTGCCCAGTGCTGCCAGGGCCAGTCGCCAAAGTGCTGCACGTTATTCTCTGCCGCCGCGGGGGCGCTTAGCGATGCCATATCGCCTCCTGTTCCGTCAGCGTCTGCAACGGCAGGGAGATGTCAGGCCAGCGGCGCTGCAGCTGTTGTTGCAGTAAATGCAGCGTATCGAGGCCAGGCAGCACATCAGGCGTCAGCCAGTGCGCCAGTCGTGCCAGCTGCGTCAGCGCGAGGCTGGATTCGATAGCGGAGCTGATCACCACCGTTAAGCCCTGCTGCTGCGCATGGTGAATTAACGCCTGTACTTTGGCGATGCTGCCGGTCAGTGTTGGCTTCACCACCAGCGCACTGACACCCGGTTCTGCCGTCACCTCAAACCCGGCCTCGCGCGCGCTTTCATCCCAGGCTATCGCCATACCGCATTCCACCGCAAACTGGCGTGACTCCGCAGGCGTGCGGCAGGGTTCTTCGATAAACACGATACGGCTGCGAAGTGGCGCAGGAATATAACGGGCAAACTGACAGGCTTTCTCCAGCGTCCAGCTGCGATTCGCATCCAGCCGCAGCTGCAACACCGGCAGCGCTTCCAGCAGCAGGCAGGCGAGCATACCGTCGCGCGCGGCTTCATACAGCCCGACTTTCATTTTCGCCACCTGATGTGGCAGCGCCTGCAGGCGGCTAAACAGTTCATCGGGGTCGCCCGTGCACAACGCTGCGCTGTGATAGCTGCCCGTCTGCGGCAGTGTGTCTGCCAGCTCGGCCAGCGCACAGCTGATACCAAACGCCACCGACGGCAACGTGCTGTCCGCTGGATTCTGCCCTGCACACCAGCGAGCCAGCCAGGTTTCGGCCGCCAGCTGTGCGCAGCACAGCTCTTCCACACTAAAACCCGGCAGTGGGGCAATTTCGCCCCAGCCTTCACGTTCGCCCTCGCGCACACGCAATACCAGCCCTTCACGCTGTTTCAGACGCTGGTTACGCAGCACCACGCCAGCGTCCAGCGGAATGGCATAACGCCAGAGGGTGGCGGTGCGCATCAGGGATTACGCCGGAATTTGCTGAAGTCAGGCTGACGTTTCTGGTTAAAGGCGTTGCGCCCTTCCTGCCCTTCGTCAGTCATATAGAACAGCATGGTGGCGTTACCCGCCAGTTCCTGCAAACCGGCCTGGCCGTCGCAGTCGGCATTCAGCGCGGCTTTCAGGCAGCGCAGCGCCATCGGGCTGTTTTGCAGCATTTCACGGCACCAGCGCACCGTCTCTTTTTCCAGCTGCGCCAGCGGCACCACGGTATTCACCAGCCCCATCTCCAGCGCCTGCTGAGCGTCATACATGCGGCACAGGAACCAGATTTCACGCGCTTTTTTCTGGCCGACAATGCGCGCCATATAGGATGCGCCCCAGCCGCCATCGAAGGAGCCCACTTTCGGCCCGGTCTGACCAAACTGCGCGTTATCTGCCGCAATGGTCAGATCGCACATCATATGCAGCACATGACCGCCGCCGACCGCATAACCCGCGACCATCGCCACCACCGGCTTCGGACAGGTACGGATCTGGCGCTGGAAATCGAGCACGTTGAGATGATGCACACCGCTGTCATCCTGATAACCGCCGTAATCGCCACGCACTTTCTGGTCGCCACCGGCACAGAACGCCTGTTCGCCTTCGCCCGTCAGCACGATAACGCCGATGCCCTCATCATGGCGCGCGTCGTTCAGTGCCAGCAGCATCTCTTTGACCGTCAGCGGACGAAAGGCATTACGTACCTGTGGCCGGTTGATGGTGATTTTGGCAATGCCATCCAGCGACTTGTGGTAGTAAATATCGACAAAATCGCCGCTGCAGTCGCGCCACTCCACCGGAGCCGTCAGTTGCTGTTCATCAGGATAGATCATGGTTACTCCTTAAAATACGCGCCAGCTGCCAGCTGAAGGCGGCAGGGTTGGCGCGATGGCTGTTATGTCCCGCCGCCGCAATGGTGCTGAGCGGCAATGATTTCTGGCGGGCAAGCTGCTGAAATTTGTGATCCCATTCGCCACACAGATAGTGGAATGGCAGGCGGAACTGCTGCAGTTCCGGCAGTAAATCGGGTTGCTGGCTCAAAGAAGTGACGCTGAGCATCGACGCCAGTGCCGGAGCATAGCTGGCGGCACGCGCCTCAATCAGTTGCTGACGCTGACGCGCGCTGAGCTCGGCAAACAGTGGCTGGGCGTACCACTGCGCCAGGGTCAGGCGCAGCGGCTGCGCAGAAAAGCGATCGACCCAGCGCCGATCGTCACGCTGACGGGTAAGACGCTCAGATACCGCGCTTAACCCCGGATGCGCGGCTTCAATCACCATGCCCAGCAACCCGGCACTGGCGGCACGAGTGGCGTAGTACATCGCCACCCGGCCCCCCAGCGAATAGCCGATCAGCCAGTAGCGATCGACCTGATGCGCCTGCAGGGTGGCGTTCAGCCTCTGGCACAATTCATCAAAACCGCTGACGCTCTGCGCGGCGGAGCCACCATGCCCCGGTAAATCAATACTCAGCAGCGGCCAGTCGCCGAATGACTGTTGCACCTCCTGCCAGTCAGCGGCGCTGCCCAGAAAGCCGTGCAGCCAGACCAGTACCGGTTTGCTGCTGTGATGATGTCCCTGCCAGCGCGCGTGCAATATCATAATGCCGCCACCTGGCTGACCAGTTGCTTATAGGTTTGCGCGCCGTTTTCCGCCTCCACCACCAGTTCAATCAGGCTGACACCGTCACGCTGCCAGCCTTGTGCAATGTCCTGCTGCAGCGCCTGCCAGTTTTCCGGGCGCGCATAGTGCAGGCCAAACATCGCGGCGGCATGAGAAAAATTGACCTCCTGCGGCATACAGAAGTAGCGTTCACGCTGGCTGGCTGGTGTCGGCAGCATCGAGAAAATCTGCCCGCCATTGTTATTGACGATCACCAGCACCAGCGGCGCGGGCGCATGGCGCAACAGCGCCAGCGCATTAAGATCATAGAGTGCGGAGATATCGCCAAGCAGCACCAGCGTGGGTCGCGGCTGGCCACGCTGCACCCCGGCAGCCGTGGAGAGTAAGCCATCAATTCCGCTGGCACCGCGATTGGTGTAGACCGGATAGCCCGCCGGTAGCTGCGCCAGTGCATCCACCAGCCGCACCAGTAAGCTGTTGCCGAGAAACAGCTGCCCGCCTTTCGGCAGTAACTGCGGCAGACGGTGCGCCAGTTGCGCCTCACCGAACGCTTCACAGGCCGCGACAATTTCACGCTGAGTACGCGCCACCAGCGGTTCCAGCGCTCTGGCCCAGCGCGTATGGCATTGCGGCGGATGCAGGTCGAGCCAGTCATCAATATCCGCGACAATACGATCGCCCTTCAGGTTCGCCGCTTCGCGCCGACCTGCCTGCGGGTCAATCAGCCAGAACGCCGCCGTTTGCAGGCTGGCCTGCCACTGCAGCAGACGTTTGCTGATCAGCCTGCCGCCAAACTGCACCACGATTTCCGCCTGCGCCAGCGTCTGCTGCGCCAGCGGATTACCCAGCCACAGGTCAGCGCCCGGCAGCGGCGTACCGGTTTGCGACTGCGCATCCGCCAGCAGAGGCCAGCCCAGCTGTTGCACCCAGCTGGCAACACGCTGCCCCTGTGCGGCACTCAGTCCTCCGGCGATCACTACGCCGCGTCGCTGTTGCCAGTAGCGCCACTTCTCCTGGGTTTCCACCGTGTGCCACTGGCGATGGTTCACCCAGGGACGCGCATCCTGCCACCAGCCCGCCAGGCTGTCGCGCCAGGTCATAAACTCGCCGTTATCCTCGCCATACAGCGGTTCTGCCAGCGGCACGTTAATCTGTACCGCTCCGGCCTGCTGGTTCGCCAGCAGCTCATCCAGCGCCGCTACCAGCCAGCGCGCAGAAATCTCCGGCGTCGGGCGCGGCAGGTTAAGGGTTGCCGCATGACCGGCAAAGATACCCTGCTGCTCAATCGCCTGGTTCGCGCCACAGCCGATCAGCTCCGGCGGACGATCGGCGGTGATCACCACCAGCTTTTCACCGGTCAAACGCGCCTCAATAACCGCCGGATAGAGATTTGCCACCGCGGTGCCGGAAGTCACAATCAGCGCCACCGCTTCATTGCGCGCTTTCGCCAGTCCCAGCGCCAGATGGCCGAGGCCGCGCTCATCAAAATGGGTGTGGCATTGCAGTTTGCTGTGGCTGGCCGCCGCCAGCGTCAGCGGCGCGGAACGGGAGCCGGGAGCAATGCAGAGATGACGCACGCCGTGGCGTGTCAGGGTTTCCACGATCACTTCACACCAGCGGCGGTTAAAGGTGCTGCTCATCGACATGGTTTCGTCCCGCGTGACAAATGAATCTCAGTATAAAAACAACTGGCAGTACCAGATGTTGATTTACTCCGGTGTTATGGCGACTCCGGCAATAAAAGTGTGGCCAGCGCCGCCGCTTTGTTATCGATCTCCAGCCACTCTTCCGTGGCATCCGAACCGGCAATAATTCCCGCCCCGGCATACAGCCGTACACGGCGGTCTTCCACCAGCGCCGAACGCAACGAAACGCTGAATTCGCTTTTCCGCCGCGACAGATAGCCGAGCGACCCGGCGTACCACTGGCGGGTAAAGGGCTCATGGCGGGCGATAAATTCACGCGCAGGCTGGCGTGGAAAGCCTGCCACTGCGGCCGTCGGCTGTAGATGCGTCAGGCACAGTTCGTCACTGCGCTGGCGCAGTTCACCGTGGATGCGACGGCGCAGATGCTGCACTTTGCGCAGGCTCACCACTTCGGCGGGCATCACATCCAGCCCGGCCACCATGCCCTGCAGGCGCTGGCAGATGTCATCGACCACCAGCAGGTTTTCACGCTGATTTTTATCGTCGTTGCGCAGCCAGTTGGCATTGTCGGTCGCCTGGCGATCGTCGTCGCCGCTGGCGACAGTACCTGCCAGTGCTTCAGTCATCAGCTCACTTTGCTGGCGCAGAAACAGACGTTCCGGCGAGGAGCCGACAAAGGCATGGTGCTGGTCGAAGGCCAGCATAAAGTGGTAGCAGTGATGATTAACGCGGCGACTGGCGGCCAGCAGCGCGGCTGCGCTGACCTGGTGTGAGAACCACAGATCGGTGGCGCGCGCCAGCACCACTTTATCCATCTGACCAGCGGCAATGGCGCTGAGCGCATGGTCGATCAGCAGCGACCAGCCAGGCTGATCCGGTGTGTGTTGCTGGTGCAGCAACTCAGCATCAAGCGCTGTCAGCGGGCGTGATGGTTGTAATCCGGCGAGGAACTGCAGCGCACGCTGAGCGTCGTCGTACAGTGACGTGTCGCTCCACAGGTAGATCTGCAACTGGCAGCCGCTGTCGCTGTGACGCCAGATCAGCCGGGGCAGGAACAGGTAGCTCTGCTGCGCAGCAAAATCGTTCGCGCCCCAGATACGCCAGTCGGCAGGCAGCTGTTCCATCGCGGCCTGCGCCTGTTGCATGGTGCTGAAATGACGCACTTCACCGCACAGCGCCACGCTTTCACGGCCGTTGCGGTGCTGCCACCACAGTTGCGGCCAGCACTGCTGCGCATGCAGCCAGCACAGGGCATCGCTATGGTCGGACATTCTGACGCTCAGCCGCTGATGCCCCGCCTGGCGGTGCGTGACCTGATGCAGGTCATTTCGTAACTGGTTAAGCGCTGCGCTGAATGCTGTCATGACTGGCCTCAAAATTGAGCGGGACAGAATTATCGTAAGCGGTGTTGCAATGATGTTTTTTGATTTAAGGCAGTAAAGCGGGGATTGTTAACAAAAGCAGGATGAATATGGCAGCGATCCCCGGTCTCCGTAAGCAGGGAACACGGTCAGTGGAGAAAAGCGTCCCGCGCCATGGAAGTCGCGGGCCGAGCGGCCATGGATGGCATATTTTGCGTCTTTTCGGAGCTGACCGTGTTCCCTGTGCGGGCTCGGATTTGCAGCAACGGCCAAACACTGTGGTAATGGCAGGAAAGAATTTTGCAGCATCCAGAAAAAAGGGCCGGATTGACCGACCCTGATTGAATCGCTGAGAAGTGGGTTTAACGCCGCAGCAATAAACCCAGTACCAGGCCAACGGTGGCACCAACACCAATACCATGCCACGGTTTTTCATGCACATAGTCATCGGCACGGTTAACCGCCTGTCTGGCGCGGTAGTAGTAAGTGTCTGACGCACGGCTGACGCGCGATTTCACTTCATGCAGTGCCTGCTCGGCTTTGGCTTTCAGCTCGACATATTTCTGATCGGCAGGATCGCCGGAGGCTTTCAGAACCTCTTCCAGCGTTTCCGTCAGTAAAGCCAGATCGTCATCCAGGCGGGTTTCATGCGCTTCTTCAGTTCTCGCCATTTTATTCCTCCGTGTATGAATAACATGCATGTCCACTAACTATAGACAGTTTTTCCCGCCCTGCCGCCGCCAGGCACCAGGAATAGACTGAGATTGCTCTCCCCGTTTCGCGAAAACGGCACAATGGTTCAGGTTGCTGAGCAAAAATGTCGCACCAAACGTAAAGAGAGTTAAATCTGATGTCCGCACAACGGAAAACAGTTCGTTTATGTGATTAATCTGATAAATTTCCTGAGATTTGAATTCCTGTGCCGGTTCGCTGTCGTACCCCCTGTCACCCTGGAAAAACCAGGGATGCAAATGGGGTGCAGAAGCACGACTGTCACTACAAACTCCGTTCAGCAAAGGAAATGATTTCTGGCATGAATCGAAGAATGTTTATGAAAGCGTCAATGGCATTCGCGACCTTAAGCGGTATGTCTGGCTTATCCACGCTGTTTGCGCAGTCCGCCTGGGCAGATGCAGATATTGCTGACGGCGCAGCGGTGCGTTTTGATTTTGACGTTCTGAAAAAAATGGCAGCCGGTATGGCGACCAAACCGTGGGGCGGCGCGCCAGGCCCGCTGCCAAATACGCTCGCCACCATGACGCCACAGGCGTACAACGCGATTCAGTACGATGCGAATCACTCACTGTGGAACGGTAACGGCGACCGCGAACTGGATGTGCAGTTCTTCCATGTTGGTATGGGCTTTAAGCGCCGCATCCGCATGTTTGCTGTTGATGCCGATAACCGGGAAGCGCGTGAAATTCATTTCCGCACCGAACTGTTTAACTACAACAGCGCCAACGTTGATACGAAACAACTGGAAGGCAAAACCGACCTCGGTTTCGCCGGTTTCCGCGCCTTTAAAAAGCCGGAACTGGCGCGGCGCGATATCGTTTCGTTCCTCGGTGCCAGCTATTTCCGTGCCGTGGATGAAACCTATCAGTATGGTTTGTCCGCGCGTGGCGTGGCGATCAACACCTTCAGCAACGGTCATGAAGAGTTTCCGGACTTCACCGCTTTCTGGTTTGAAACACCCAAAGCGAAAGACACCACCTTTACCGTCTACACCCTGCTGGATGGCGACAGCTGCACCGGCGCGTATAAATTCGTGATCCACTGCGAAGATAAACGCGTGGTGATGGAAGTTGAGAAACACATTTACGCGCGCAAAGACATTAAACAGCTGGGGATCGCCCCGATGACCAGTATGTTTAGCTGCGGCACCAATGAGCGTCGCATGTGCGATACCATTCATCCGCAGATCCATGACTCTGATCGCCTGGCGATGTGGACCGGCAAAGGCGAGTGGATTTGCCGCCCGCTGAATAACCCGCAAAAATTGCAGTTCAATGCTTATCAGGATGAAAACCCGCGCGGGTTTGGCCTGCTGCAGCTGAACCACGATTTTAAAGACTACCAGGATGTGATTGGCTGGTATAACAAACGCCCAAGCCTGTGGGTGGAACCGACGGATAAATGGGGCAAAGGCGCCATCAACCTGATGGAGATCCCGACCACCGGTGAGACACTGGATAATATCGTCTGCTTCTGGCAGCCCGCAGAGCCGATCAAGGCTGGCAGCGAGCACCATTTCAGCTACAAACTGTACTGGAGCGGCCTGCCGCCTGTGCGCAGTGGCCTGGCACGTGTTGATGCTACCCGTACCGGTATGGGCGGCTTCCCGGAAGGCTGGGCACCGGGCGAACACTATCCGAATGTCTGGGCACGCCGTATTGCGGTCGACTTCGTCGGTGGCGATCTGAAAGCCGCGGCACCGAAAGGGATTGAGCCGGTGATCAATGTCTCTTCCGGCACTATCAAGCAGGTCGAAATCCTGTTTGTCGAGCCGATCAATGGTTACCGGATTCTGTTCGACTGGTATCCGAACAGCGACGACACCAAACCGGTCGAGATGCGTATGTTCCTGCGCACCAAAGAGGAAACGCTGAGCGAAACCTGGCTGTACCAGTATTTCCCGCCTGCGCCGGATAAGCGTAAATATGTTGACGATCGGGTGATGACACCGGGCTAATGCTATTTTAAACCGTAAGTGAATGAATAAAGCCGGAGAGCAATCTTCGGCTTTTTTATCTTCGGTAAAAGTTAATTCTGCATATCAATATGCGGAATACCGTCTTCGAAATAGACATCACCGATGGGTTTAAAACCGAGATGGAAATAGAAATCCTGCAAATGCGCCTGTGCCGAAAGAGCAATCGGTACACCCGGCCAGTGCTGTTCACAGCTGGCAATGGCCCGCTCCATCAGACGATAACCGAGACTCAGACCACGCGCTTCCAGTGAAATAATCACCCGGCCAATACGCACCGGTTGCTGCAGATTCTCCGGAGTCAGAACACGCGCATAGGCCAGCAGCTTGCCATCCAGTAATCCCAAAATATGGCGGTTGTCACCGGACAGATCGTTACCGTCAATATCCTGATAAACACACTGCTGTTCAACGACAAATACCTGATTCCGCAACGCCAGGATCGTGTATAGCTGCGCAACACTTAAATCGTGATGGTGTACGGCGGATTCAAGTTCGAAGTGCAACGCTAAGCCGCCTGTCTTAACTCTGCAAAGACCACTGAAGGCTGCCGGAAC
>NZ_CBFFRK010000149.1:0-10693 GCF_965644245.1 Erwinia sp. V71 | reverse complement strand
GAACAGCAGGCCAAGAAAATGCCTCGGGTTCCGGCAGCCTTCAGTGGTCTTTGCAGAGTTAAGACAGGCGGCTTAGCATTGCACTTCGAACTTGAATCCGCCATCCACTGACGAACAATTGTGATTTCGCCACGAAAGTATTAACCATTAACGCTCTCTTCAGGCGAATACCATAACCTGGCGTGAAGCATTCCGATCCCTGCCTTTTTTATTTTAATTCTATAAGCGTCACAAAAGTCGAAAAAAACAATCAGCTCCGTTGCATCGGGCGAGTGACGCGCTATATGTTAATTTTGTGTTTAAAAAACCATGGCAAGGGGTTGAGCAAATGTATAAAAAAACAGGTGCGTTAGCTGCCTCACTGGCGACGATCTTTTCCACTTCTGTGCTGGCGGCAGTGCCACAAGGCTATCCGGCGGATTATCAGAAAGTGATTGATGCTGGCACGAAAGAGGGCAAGGTCGTTGTCTATTCAACCACGGATATTAAAGCGGCGGGGCCTCTGATTAAAGGGTTTGAGGCACAGTATCCGGGCATTAAAGTTGAATATAACGATATGAACAGTACCGAACTGTATAACCGTTATATCAGCGAACAGGCGTCGGGTGGCGGCAGCGGTGACGTAGTCTGGAGCTCTTCCATGGATACCGGGCTGAAACTGGCGACGGAGTATGCTGCGGAATATGCCACGCCGGAGCTGGATAAACTGCCGAAATGGGCGGTCTGGCAGCAGAAGGCTTATGGCACCACTTATGAACCGGTGGTGTTTATTTATAATAAACGCCTGATTCCACAGGGTGATGTGCCGGACTCGCATAGCGCGCTGGCGAAACTGATCGCCGGTCAGACGGATAAATTTAAAGGCAAAGTCACCACCTACGATATTGAAAAATCCGGACTCGGTTTTATGCTGGCCGTGCAGGATTACAAGGCCGATAAAGACTATTTTAAAACCCTTGCCGATGTGGCAAAAGGCGGGCTGACCGTGCAGTCATCGACCGGTACGATGATGGAGCGTGTCTCCTCCGGGGAAAATTTTATTGGTTTTAATATCCTCGGTTCTTATGCTGAAGCGCGGGCAAAAGGCGACCCTTCACTGGGCATTTCCTATCCGAAAGATTATGTGCTGGTGCTGTCACGTGTGTCATTTATCAGTGACGGTGCGGAACACAATAATGCCGCGAAATTGTGGTTCGACTATGTCCTGTCGGAAAAAGGCCAAACCATTCTGGCCAACCAGTCCGATATTCCCTCTCTGCGCAATGATATTGAAGGTAAAAACGATATTGATGGCATGACTAAATTGCTGGGTAGCGCACTGAAGCCGATTCCGGTCGATGAATCGCTGCTGGAATATCTTGAGCCGAAAAAACGTCTGGACTTTATTAAACAATGGCGTACTGCCGCCGCCAAATAACGACAGTTTCGGTTGTGCGTCTGTTGACGCACAACTGTTTTTAGCACCCAGATGGTTTGCATTACGCACCTGACCAAAGGGATGACCTATGAATAGTTTGCGCAGAAAGTGGCAGGGTTTGCCGCGTGGCATTGTGGTATTGATAACCGCGCTGGTTATTTATATCCCGCTGTTATTTATCGTTATCCAAAGTTTTCTCTCAGCACCGTTTTTTTCCCGCAGTAAAGAATTCAGCATCGAAGCTTTTGAGTTTATTTTTACCGATCCCGATTTCTATCATGCGCTGGAATCCGGATTTATTCTGGCATTCGGGCTGGTGATCATTGCCATCCCACTGGGCGGAATTCTCGCCTTTTTGATGGTGCGTACCGATTTGCCCGGGCGCAGGCTTATTGAGCCGCTGATTCTGGTGCCGATATTTGTTTCACCGATGGTGCTGGGCTTTGGTTATGTGGTGGCGGCGGGGCCGGTCGGCTTTTTCTCTCAGTGGGCTGAGCAACTGATTGGTTTTGTGCCGTGGAATATCTATTCGATGTTAAGCATCGTGGTGATCGCCGGTCTGACGCATGTGCCGCATGCTTATCTGTATATCTCGTCGGCGCTACGCAGCGTCGGTTCTGATGTGGAAGAAGCGGCGCGCACAGTGGGTGCGTCGCCGCTGCAGGTGATGACAGCAGTCAGCCTGCCGATGGTGCGTCCCTCGATCCTCTATGCCAGCGTGCTGCTGTTTTTCCTCGGGCTGGAAGTGTTTGGTCTGATGCTGGTACTGGGCGATCCGGAAGGCAATATGGTGCTCGCCACTTACCTGTATAAGCTGACCAACAAGCTGGGTATCCCCTCTTATCATCTGATGGCGGCGGTGGCCGTGGTGCTGATCTGCATTACCATTCCGCTGGTGATGCTGCAGCGTCAGTTGATGCGTACCGCGAACCGCTTTGTCACCATGAAAGGCAAAGTGTCGCAGGCGCGCGTGTTGCCGCTGGGGAAATGGCGCTGGGTGGCGGGTTTTGTGGTGTTCGCCTGGCTGACTGTCACCATTGGTGTGCCATTGATTGGCGTGGTGCTGCGTGCGTTTATTTCCAACTGGGGTATCGGGGTGTCGTTCTGGGATGAGCTGTCGCTGGATACCTTCCGTAATATCTGGCAGCAGCCGAACCTGCTGCGCGCTATCGTGAACTCGATGGCGATCGGCGTGTTCGGCGGGGCGCTGGCAGTGGTGTGTTATCTGTTTGTCGGCATTGCCATGCACCGCAAGCACGACAATACCACGCGTTTCCTCGACTACAGCGTGCTGGTTCCGCGTGCGGTGCCGGGGCTGCTGGCGGGGCTGGCGTTTCTGTGGGTGTTCCTGTTTATTCCGATGTGGCTGGATCAGTCGCTGAAAAATGGCTGGCTGTCAGCGCTGCCAATGGCTGAATGGCTGCGGGAAAATTTTATCGTCTGGCTGCGCTCACTGCGTAATACCATTTTCAGCGTCTGGCTGGCCTACACCGTGGTGTGGATGGCCTACGGCCTGCGGTTGATCTCGTCGACGCTGTTGCAGGTTGGTCCGGAGCTGGAAGAGGCGGCGAGGAGCACGGGAGCGACGCCAGGACAGGTGACCCGCCATGTCACGGTGCCACTTTCGCGTTACGGCCTGATTGGTTCCTGGCTGCTGATGTTTCTGATTTTCGAGCGTGAATATTCCACCGGGGTGTATCTGCTTTCGCCGGGTACTGAAACCATCGGTTCGATGCTGGTTTCCCTGTGGGCCGCAGGCGCCATTGATATCGTGGCTGCTATGTCCTTCATTAACATCCTTCTGGTGGTCGTTGGCCTCGGTGTGGCACTGCGCTTTGGAGTGAAATTACATGACTGAATTATCGGTAGAAAATCTGCATCTCACCTACGGCGACAACCCGGTGCTGAAAGGCGTATCAATGCAGCTGAAAAAGGGCGAGGTGGTATCGCTGCTTGGCCCGTCAGGCAGCGGAAAAACCACCTTACTGCGTGCGGTGGCCGGGCTGGAAAAACCGAGTCAGGGACGCATCACCATCGGCAGCAACATTGTCTACGATGGCACTCCGCGCAGTGAGATCCCGGCGGAAGAGCGCAATCTCGGGCTGGTGTTTCAGTCTTACGCCTTGTGGCCGCATAAAACGGTGTTCGAAAACGTCGCCTACCCGCTGAAATTACGCAAAGTGTCATCCGCTGACATCAGCCAGCGGGTGCAGGCGGTGCTTGACCAGCTGGGGCTGGGGCATCTGGCAAAACGCCATCCGCATCAGCTTTCCGGCGGACAGCAACAGCGTGTGGCGATTGGCCGTGCGCTGGTCTACAACCCGCCCGTGATTCTGCTCGATGAGCCGCTGTCTAACCTTGATGCCAAGCTGCGTGAAGAGGCGCGGGTATTCCTGCGCGAGCTGATTATTAATCTGGGGTTGTCTGCGCTGATGGTGACGCACGATCAGAACGAAGCGATGGCGATCTCGGATCGCATCCTGCTGCTGAACAACGGCGTCATAGAACAGCAGGGCACACCACAGGAGATGTATGGCACGCCTTCCACGCTGTTTGCCGCCGAGTTTATGGGCAGTAATAACCGGCTGCATGGCCGGGTGACAGAGGTGACCGACGGCAAGGCTCGCATCGAGGGCGCGAACTGGGTACTGTGGGGCCGCGCCGGGGAAGGCGTAACTGCCGGGCAGGATGGCACTGCAGTGATCCGTGTTGAACGTCTGCATCTGAGCGACGGGCCGACGGATAATTCGTTTGAACTGCCGCTGCTGACCAGTATGTATCTGGGCGATCGCTGGGAATATCTGTTCCGCACTCAGGGGGACGATTTTGCTCTGCGCGTGTATGGCAAAGAGGTGCGCGATGCACAGCATTACCATATTGTCCTGCCCGCGAACGATCTGTGGATTTTCCCGAAAAGCTGAAACCGGGCGGCTCACTGTGCGGGCCGCCATTCTTGCCCCGGCCGCATTAAGGCTGTGCGATGCCCGGCTTGACGCTGTGGCTGAAATCACTATCCTGTCAGCGTGATTATTTTCAGGCTGTATCCGGGACGACCCGGATAGCGAGCGGCCTTTTCCGGGACGACCTGGTAAAACAAGGAGTTTACCTGATGTCCTGGATTATGCTGATCGCCGCTGGCGTGCTGGAAGTGGTTTGGGCCTTTACCATAAAGCTGTCGCACGGGTTTACCCGGCCGCTGTATGCCGTTATCACGCTGGTGGGTATGATCGCCAGCTTTGCGCTGCTCTCCTTCGCTATGCGTTCTCTGCCACTGGGCACCGCCTACACCATCTGGACCGGGATTGGGGCGGTGGGATCTTTCCTCGCCGGGCTCTATTTCCTTGGTGAACCCGCCACTCCGCTGCGTATTATGGCCGCGGTGCTGATTGTCGCCGGGCTGGTTCTGATGAAGCTTGCTTCATAGGTCGTGTCATTCAGTTACTGACGCTGGCTGGAAAACCCGCGCACAGAGAAAATCAATCAGCGCCCGCACCTTCGGGGAAGGATGTTTACTGGCTGGCCACAGGATATGAAATACGCCGTGGCGCTCGACAAAATCAGGCAATATCTCGCACAGTTTGCCCTCCGCCAGCAGTGTGTTGACTGCAAAATCGGGCAGATACGCGATCCCCAGCCCTTTCAGGGCAAAGCACACGCGGGTTTCGATGTTGTTGCAGATCATCGACTGCGGCAGATCGTTTACCGTCCGATCGCGGAATGACCACTCTTCCAGCTTTCCGCTGTGCGGGAAGCGGTAGTGCATACAGATATGCTGACGTAAATCTTCAGGCGTAACAGGCGTGCCCTGGCGCGCCAGATACGCGGGCGATGCCACCAGCAATGAGCGGAAATCCCCCAGCTTACGCGCGGACAGGCGGGAATCCGCCGGTATGCCGGTTCTGACCACGGCGTCATAACCTTCACCAATCACATCGACCATCCGGTCACTGAAATCGAGGTCGAGTTCCACCTGCGGATACTGCTGCATAAAGTCGCCAAGTACCGGCAGGACCAGGCCACTGACCAGTGGCAGGCTGATATGCAGTTTGCCGCGTGGGACGGCGGCTGACTCGGTCAGTTCGCTTTCAGCGGCTTCGATTTCGCTGAGGATGCGACGGCAGCGTTGCAGAAACAGATTGCCTTCTGCGGTGAGCGTAATGCTGCGCGTGCTGCGGTGAAACAGCCTGACGCCCAGCCTCTCTTCCATGCGCGCAATACTTTTCCCCACGGCAGATGCCGAGATACCCAGCAACCGTCCCGCCGCCACAAAGCTGCGCGTTTCCGCCACCTGCACAAACACCACAACTCTGTTCAGACTTTCCAGAACCACCTCCATTGCGGACAATAAATTCCGCAGTAAAGGGAAATATACCCTACTTTTTCCCGAATGGCGCCTTCCGTTATCGTGCTGACAGAGCAGACAACAGGGGATTACGATGCACCATTCCATTAAACAGAGCAGTGAAGTTAAGGGCGCCGTACAGATTCAGGCGGCTGTCGATCGCGCGTTAGCGCAGCAGCGGCTGGTGGGGGCCGTGGTAATCGCCGCGCACCGTGGTGAGATTTTTCACTGTCAGGCGGCGGGGTATGCCGATCGGGAAAGCCAGCGGCCAATGACCGTTGATGGGGTGTTCCGCCTGGCATCCGTCAGTAAGCCGATTGTGTCCGTGGCGGCGCTGGTGCTGGTGGCGCAGGGTAAATTACGGCTCGATGATGAAGTGGCACACTGGCTGCCAGCGTTTCGTCCACGTCTTGCCGATCAGCGGGACGTGCCGATCACCATCCGTCAGCTACTCAGCCATACCGCCGGACTGGGGTATCGTTTCCTCGAAGCTGATGAGCAGGGGCCGCTGGCGCGGGCGGGGGTGTCAGATGGCATGGATGACTCAGCGCTGACGCTGGCGGAAAACCTCAGTCGTATTGCTTCCGCACCGCTGTTATACCCGCCCGGCGATGGCTGGGGATACTCACTGGCTAGCGATGTGCTGGGAGCGGTAGTGGAAAAAGTGGTTCAGCAGCCGCTGAATAGCGCTATCCGCGCTCTGGTGACGGCACCACTGGGTATGCTGGCAACCGGATTCAGCGCCAGCCGGGACAGCAATGTGGTGACTGCCTATGTCAGTGACACACCGCGACCACGACCCTTGCGTGAGGGAGAGATTGTGACGCCTTTTGACGGTGCCGTGGGTATTCGTTACAGCCCGGAGCGGGTATTTGATGCTTGCGCCTGGCCTTCCGGTGGCGCGGGAATGGTGGGAACAGCAGGCGATCTGCTGCGTCTGCTGGAAGCACTGCGCCGCAATGATGAGCAGCTGTTGCCGCGCCCGCTGATAGCGGAAATGGTACGCGATCACGCGGCGGGATTTGAACTGCCTGCGGCTCCGGGGTTTGGCTTTGGGCTGGGCTTTTCGCTGTTACGTGACAGCCAGCTGGCTGACTCGCCAGAGTCGCCCGGCACATGGCGCTGGGGCGGGGAGTATGGTCACTCCTGGTTTGTCGATCCGCAACGTGAGCTGAGCGTGGTGGCCTTCACCAATACGCTTTATGAAGGGATGTCAGGCCAGTTTGTTACTGAGCTGCGTGATGCCGTCTATGCGGATCTGGAGGCGCGGGGATGACGCCAGTAGCCTCCGAACGCCTGCCGGTCTGGCCTTTGCTGACGCTGAGCATGGCGGCATTTATCACCATCGTCACGGAAGCGTTGCCTGCAGGATTACTGCCGCAGATGGCGGCAGATTTGCAGGTCAGTGCATCCGCTGCCGGACAAACCATTACGGCTTATGCGCTGGGATCACTGCTGACGGCGATTCCGCTGACGTTGCTGACACAGCACTGGCATCGCAGACGTATTATGATTTTCACCCTGGCCGGTTTTGCGCTGGCGAATGCTGTCACGGCAATCTCTGCTCACTATCTGCTGACGCTGGCAGCGCGGTTTCTGGCCGGGGTGGCGGCAGGGGGATTGTGGGCGATTGCAGCAGGTTATGCCGCGCAGATGGCGCCAGCCAGTAAAAGGGGCAGAGCCGTTGCTATTGCCATGGCAGGCACGCCACTGGCGCTGTCGATAGGCGTACCTGCGGGAACATGGCTGGGTGATATCGCGGGCTGGCGTCTCTGTTTTGGCATTATGAGCGTACTGGCGTGTCTGGCGATGCTCGCGATACGACTGACCGCGCCTGATTTTGCCGGGCAGCCGCGCAGGCAGCAGCGTTCTCTGCGTGAGGTCCTGGTGTTGCCGGGGGTGCGTACCGTGCTGTTTGTCGTGCTGTGTTCCGTGCTGGCGCATAACATTCTCTACACCTATATCTCGCCGTTTCTGCTGCGGGTGGGAATGGCCTCGCAAACCAGCGCCGTACTGCTGCTGTTTGGTGTGTTTTCGCTGTTCAGTATTGCAGTGACCGGAGCGCTGATTGATCGCTATCTGAAATTGCTGATGTCGCTCTGCCTGCTGCTCTTTCTGCTGGCCGCAATGTTGCTGGTGTTTGCGGCACAGACGCCACTGTTGCTGTGGCTGGCAGTCGCGCTGTGGGGGCTGGCATTTGGCGGTGCGCCATCACTGTTGCAGACGGCGTTAATGAACCATGCCGGGCAATCCGCTGATACCGCGCAGTCGATGCTGGTCACGGTCTGGAATCTGGCGATTGGCGGCGGCGGGATGGCAGGCGGCGTGCTGCTGAGCCATACCGAGGCAGGGGCGCTGGTTCCCGCGATGCTGGTGTTGCTGCTGGCAGGATTGCTCGCGATCTGGCGTAGCAGGCACTATGGCCTGCTGGGTACAGCGAGCTGATCAGCCAATTTCTAGGCCGCTCAGCGCATTCAACAGCGCATCCACCTTGGGTAATAGCTGCTTGCGGCGCGGCCAGACCAGCGTCAGCGGCAGTCCCTCTGGCTGCCACTGCGGCAGAATCACCTGCAGTTCGCCACGGCTCAGTTGCTCGCGAATCAGCCAGGTGGGCATCTGCGCGATACCCAGTCCGCCACAGACGGCTTGTACCTTCGCATCGACATCACCCAGCGCCATCCGGTGTGGCATGTTACGCCATACCGGATGACCATCTTCGGTCATCAGCAGCCAGGGTTTCGTGCTGCCATCGATGCGTTCGTACAGGATGGCCGGATGCTGCAGCAGCTCATGCTCATTTTGTGGCGTCCCGGCTTTTGCCAGATAGTCCGGCGAGGCGCAAAACACCATGCGTTCACGCCCCATCTGGCGACAGCCCAGCGAGGCAGGCCGGTCCGTCGACCCGCCAATCCGTACCGCCACATCGATGCCATCATCGAACAGATCGATAAAGCGATCCGTGAAGGTGACACTGAGTTCCAGCTCAGGATGCTGCTGGCAGAAGGGGATCAGCGCAGGCATCACAATGCGCTGACCAAAGGTGCTGGGCACCGTCAGGCGCAGGCGGCCTGACGGAATAATACGCTGTGCCGCCAGCACGGACTCGGCTTCCGCCAGCTCCTCCATGATACGCACGCAGGTCTGATACCAGGCCTGACCCGCGTCGGTCAGTTGCAGGCTGCGGGTGGTGCGTTCCAGTAAGCGCGACCCCAGCCGCGCCTCCAGCCGGCTGACGCTCTTGCTGATGGCGGAGCCGGTGACATGCAGCCGTTCCGCGGCAGCGGTAAAGCTGCCGCTTTCCACGCTGGCGACAAAAGGAACAATATCCTTCAGACGTTGATCATGCATTGATTGATGAATCCAGGTTGAGAATGCTGTGAATTTTTACCAGAGATATGAATTATATTCTCCATTACTCTGTCAGGAATGCAAACAGAGGAGATTAACCGATGCAAAAACAAGCGCTGATTGTCGGTATCAGTGGTGTGATTGGCCGTGCACTGGCAGAGAAGCTGCAGGCTGAAGGCTGGCAGGTGACCGGACTTTCCCGCGGGCGTGGCGCGATCCCTGAAGGGTGCAGCAGCCTGACTGCCGACCTGACCGATGCGGCTGCCGTGCGCGCCGCTCTGACAGAGTACAAACCGGATGCGCTGTTTTTCAGCGTCTGGGCGCGTCAGGAGAATGAGAAAGCCAATATTCGTGTCAATGGCGCGATGGTGAAGAATGTGATTGATGCGCTGGGCGAGCGTCTGCAGGGCGCACATGTGGCGCTGGTCACCGGGCTGAAGCACTACCTCGGCCCCTTCGAGGCCTACGGCAAAGGGAACGTTCCTGTCACGCCGTTTCGTGAGGAGCAGGGACGCCAGCCCGTGGACAACTTCTATTATGCCCAGGAAGATGAAGTTTTTGCGGGGGCGGAGAAATACGCTTATCGCTGGAGCGTCCATCGTCCACACACCATTGTTGGCTATGCGCTGGGCAATGCGATGAACATGGGGCAGACGCTGGCGGTATATGCCACGCTGTGCCGGGAAATGGGCTGGCCGTTTATCTTCCCGGGTTCACCACAGCAGTGGCAGGGTGTCTCTGATGTGACCGACGCCAGCCTGCTGGCAGAACAGCTCCACTGGGCGGCCACCTCGGCAACTGCTGCGAATCAGGATTTTAATACCGTTAATGGCGATGTCTTCCGCTGGAACTGGTTGTGGCCGCGAATTGCCGCTTACTTTGGTATTGAAGCGGCAGACTATCCGGCGCAGATGATGCCGCTGGACGGGCGTATGGCAGAGGCGGCGGCGCGCTGGCAACAGGTTGTCGGCAAGTATCAGCTACGCGAAGCCGATATCAGCAAACTGGTGTCATGGTGGCATACCGATGCCGACCTGGGACGGCCAATGGAAGCGTTCACGGATATGAGTAAAAGCCGAAAAGCGGGCTTTAGCGGATACCGATCCACGCTGGACAGTTTCAGCCAGCTGTTTGATCGGCTGAAGGCAGAAAATATTATTCCCTGACCGATAGCCTGTTATGGTGGCTGGCGTATCCGGCCACCGTTATTGCGGTACACTGCAACCCTTATGACGGTGACCGGCTACTTAATCTTATTCAGAATTAAATCCCACCACTCTCTGGACTGATAAGCGCGCTCCTCATAGCGCTCGGCGACGTCGACTTTGCTGTTTAACTGCTTTCTCGCCTCTGCCAGTGGCAGCAAGGCCACTTGTTTGACTTCGTCATGTGCCAGATCGCCATTAAAGCCTTCGGCAATATTGTTGCTGATCAGCGAGATCTGTTCTGCGGCTTCTGTTTCAGTCAGCGCGACATAAGTACAGGAAAAATCATAGCCATATTTATCTGTCAGCCGCGAATTCAGATAATAAGTGCAACGCTCGGACATGATTGTGGAGAGTGTAGGAGGAAGGGTTAACTACCGA
>NZ_CBFFRK010000148.1:0-10719 GCF_965644245.1 Erwinia sp. V71 | reverse complement strand
TGGAGGCGCATTATAGGGAGTTCCTGACGCCTGACAAGTGTTTATTGCAAAAAAATAACTGACAGATGTATTTTTCGGCAAAGCGCGTTTTTTTACTGCGATTTGGCTGGCAAATGCGCAAATTCCAGCGCAAAACGCCCCACCTGCGGCCAGTCGGTATAGACAACTTCTTTCGAAGTATCCGTTTCACCGCCGGTCATGCGCATAATCAGCTGGATCATCATACGGTCGAACCAGCGATATTGCTGATAACGCAACGCACCGGCAAACACAGCACAGCAATCCGGTTGCCACGGCGACTGCAACAGGAACTTACGCGTATAAGCATTGGTCTGCGGAGTACGCTTCTCCGCTTTACGCGCCGTCAGGTTAACGCAGAAGAATCCGCTGACGCGCTGTTGCAGTTGCTGTGCATGGCGCTTCACAAATTTCGCTACCGCAGGATGGAAATGGCCATAATGAATCGAGGCACCAATCAGGACACGATCGTACTGCGTCCAGTCGATCGTGTCGGCATGCAGAATATTCAGCACATCGCACTCCTTCTCTTCTTTAATGCTGTTAGCAATATAAGAAGCGATTTCGCGCGTCTGACCTTCACGACTGGAAAAAAGAATTAGCGCTTTCATAGAGAGATACTCGTGGTTTATTCACGCCAGAAGGTTGGCGTAAACAACACCAACAGCGTAAACACTTCAAGACGGCCAAACAGCATCGTGAGGATCAGAATCCACTTCGCGACATCGTTCATTGAAGTGAAGTTATCCGCCACCACGCCAAGGCCCGGCCCCAGGTTATTGAGCGTCGCCGCTACCGCGGCAAACGCGGAAAAGTCATCCACGCCAGTGGCGATAATCGCCAGCATGCTGAGGATAAACACCAGCGCATAAGCGGAGAAGAATCCCCATACCGCTTCAAGAATACGTTCCGGCAGTGCGCGATTACCCAGCTTAATGGTGTACACCGCGTTTGGATGCACCAGTCTTTTCAGTTCGCGCGAGCCCTGCTTAAACAGCAGCAGAATGCGAATCACCTTCAGGCCACCGCCGGTCGAACCGGCGCAACCGCCGATAAATGCCGAACATAACAGCAATACCGGCAGGAACAGCGGCCAGCGCGCGATGCTGTCAGTCGTGAATCCGGCAGTGGTCGCCATTGAGACTACCTGGAAAAATGCCTGGTTCAGCGTCTGCATGCCAGTGGCATAGACATCGTGGAACCACAACACCAGGGTGCAAATCACCACCAGCGTCAGCTGCACGCCAATAAACATGCGGAATTCCGGATCGCGCCAGTAGACGCGCAGATTGCGTCCACTCAGTAATGAAAAGTGCAGACCATAGTTACAGCCAGAGATCAGCAGGAAGATGGCAATAATGGTGTTAATCGTCGGGCTGTTAAAGTAACCGATACTGGCGTCATGGGTAGAGAAGCCGCCGATGGCGATGGTAGAAAAACTGTGGCCAATGGCATCAAACAGCGACATACCCGCAAACCACAGCGCCAGTGCGCAGGCCACCGTCAGCAGCACGTAGATCAGCCACAGTGTTTTGGCCGTCTCGGCAATACGCGGTCGCATCTTGTTATCTTTCAGCGGCCCGGGCATTTCGGCACGATACAGCTGCATTCCCCCTACGCCGAGGATTGGCAGAATCGCCACCGCCAGCACAATGATCCCCATACCACCGAACCACTGCAGCATCTGACGGTAGAACAAAATCGCCTTGGGCAACGAGTCCAGCCCCACCAGCGTGGTGGCGCCAGTGGTGGTTAAACCGGAAAAGGATTCGAAAAAAGCGTCGGTCACGCTCAGATGCGGTTGTTCGGAGAAGATAAATGGCATCGCCCCCACACTGCCCAGCACTGTCCAGAACAGCACGACGATCAAAAAGCCTTCGCGCGGTTTTAGCTCGCTCTTCTGTCTGCGGTTTGGCCACCACAGCAGTGCGCCGATAATCAGCGCCATAAAGAATGTCTGGCTGAACGCACGTCCCGCGCCATCACGATAAATTAGCGCCACAAGGCCGGGTAAGATCATCGTTCCGGAAAACAGAATGACCAGCAGACCGACAATGCGGGTAATGGCACGAATATGCATCCAGCCGTTTCCTTAAACTGTTTACAGAAAGAGTGATTATTCTGCCGGAGTGAGCTGTAACGCGCCCCGGCTAAAGTCTGACAGATTTTGTGCAAAGCCTTCCACGCCACGGTGAGGCAGCGCCAGCCGGATTGATACGGCATCGAGAAACTCGCTCTCCACCAGCCGGCCATCAAAGCGTTTAATCATCCGTTCGATATCCGCCAGTTGAGCGTAATCGCAGCGCAGCAGAAAATCACGCATCGGGATTTTCTGCACGCGCGCCAGCTGCTTTAATCCCAGCTGCACCCCGCCGCCATAGGCTTTTACCAGGCCACCCGTGCCAAGCTGGATACCGCCATAGTAACGCACCACCACCGCGGTGATTTCGCCGATATTATTGCCCATCAGCTGCGCCAGCATCGGTTTCCCCGCCGTGCCGGAAGGTTCACCATCATCAGAAAAACCCAGCTGTTGCGAGTCATCCGGCGCGCCTGCCACCCATGCCCAGCAGTGATGGCGGGCAGTGGGGTGATCGTGCTTCACCTGCTGCACAAAGGCGCGCGCCGCTTCCACCCCGTCGGTATGCGCCAGCAGAGTAATAAAGCGACTTTTTTTGATCGTCTCCTCACTGACACTCAGGGCGTCAGCGGGAATGTCATACGCATTCATCAGGCGAGATTCAGGTCACGCGTCATGTTTTCCACCCGATTGTCGTAAATCACCACATTGTCTTCAATGCGGATGCCGCCATACGGCTTCAGGGAATCGATCAGCGACCAGTTGAAGTGCTGACTGAATTGACCTTCACGCCATGGCGCGAGCAGGGACTCAATAAAGTAAAGTCCTGGTTCGATGGTCAGCACCATACGCGGTTCCAGTATCCGGGTGCAGCGCAGATACGGATACTGCGCTGGCGCCGCCAGATGCGTGCCACGATCATCCTGCATAAAGCCTGCCACATCATGCACCTGCAAGCCCAGCGGATGCCCCAGCCCGTGCGGCAGGAATGGCCCGGTCAGATTTTCGCTGACCAGTGCCTCTTCGCTTAAGCCACTCACCAGCTGATGCTTCAGCAGCAGCTTCGCGATACGGTGATGCATCTGCTGATGATATTCGGTATAGCGTACACCCGCTTTCAGGGTATCAATCAGCGCCAGCTCTTCGCTGTTCAGATCCTGTACCAGCTGCGCATACAGGTTATCGCTCTGCGCGGCATAGGTACGGGTTAAATCGGCTGCATAACCGTTATATTCCGCACCCGCATCAATCAGGAAACTGAGCCGTTGTTCCGGTGCCTGCTGCTGCAGCTGGGTATAGTGCAGGACCGCCGCATGCTCGTTCAGCGCAATGATATTGCCATACGGCACATCGTTATCGCTGTGGCCGGTGGCGGTGAGATAGGCGAGATTAATATCGAACTCGCTCATCCCGGAAAGAAAGGCTTCCTTCGCCGCACGATGCCCCAGCACTGCCACCTTCTGCGCTTCACGCATACAGGCCAGCTCGTAGTCAGTTTTATAGGCGCGGTGATAATGCAGATAATCGAGTACACCCTGCGGATTGATATTGCCAGCGCTGATGGCTAACTGCGCGGCACGCTGCGGCACCGGGCCGATGTAAGCGACATTCTCGCGTTTGGCCGGTAACAGCTGCGCGATGTCATCAGCGTTTTTCAGCTGAATAATCTCGATCTCTTCCGTCCAGAAACTGGATGGCAGTGGTTCAACGTTGTGCCAGTAATCCACCGGCGAATAGAACCACAGCTTCGGCTTACTGACACCATCCACCCACAGCCAGCAGTTCGGCACCTGCGTGACCGGCACCCAGGCTTTAAATTGTGGATTGACCTTAAAAGGATAGGTGTGGTCATCGAGGAATACCGTCAGCAGTTCCCCGGAATGAATCAGCATGGCGTCGAGTTGAAAACGCGCCAGCACCTGCTGCGCGCGTTGCTGCAGTTCGGCAATATGATCTTTATACAGCGTAACCAGTGAGTCCATTAGCCTCTCTCCGCGATATCCAAAATTGTTCGCATCTTAGCACAGCCAGTGACGGGATGCCGTTTTGCTGCAGCTGTGATCTTGTTAGCAAATAAGCAAACATCCGTTTGCAATTAATTAACATCAAAACCACACTCTCGATCATCTGGTATGACCAGATCCCTTAATCGCTGCTTCAGGAGACGGACATGCTCTACCAAGGCGAGACCCTTTCACTTGACTGGCTGGACGATGGTATCGCCAGACTGGTCTTCGATGCGCCCGGTTCGGTCAATAAACTGGATACCCAAACCGTCGCCAGCCTCGGCGAAGCGATTGCTGTGCTGGAGCAACAGCCACAGCTGAAAGGGCTGTTGCTCAGTTCGGCCAAACCGGCGTTTATCGTCGGCGCGGATATTACTGAATTTCTGTCGCTGTTCGCTGCCCCGGCGCAGCAGCTGGAACAGTGGCTCAGCTTTGCCAACAGCATTTTTAACCGTCTGGAAGATCTGCCCGTGCCGACAATTTCCGCCATCAGCGGTTATGCGCTGGGCGGCGGCTGCGAATGTGTGCTGGCCACTGACCTGCGTATCGCCACACCAGATACCCGCATCGGTCTGCCGGAAACCAGACTGGGGATTATGCCAGGTTTCGGCGGCTCCGTGCGTCTGCCACGTCTGCTGGGCGCAGACAGTGCATTAGAAATTATCGCGGCGGGCAAGGATGTCGATGCCAGCCAGGCGCTGGCGCTGGGCCTGGTAGATGCGGTGGTGGCCGCAGAAAAACTGCAGGATGGCGCGATCGCCATGCTGAAAGAGGCAATCGCCAACCCCGACAGCTGGCGCGCACGCCGTCAGCCAAAACTGATGCCGCTGAAACTGAGCGCCATCGAAGCCGCGATGAGTTTCACCACTGCCAAAGCGATGGTGCTACAAACCGCAGGCAAACACTACCCGGCACCGATCACCGCGGTAAAAACTATTGAAGCCGCCGCCAGCCTCGGCCGTGACGACGCACTGAAGCTGGAAACTCAGGCGTTTGTGCCGTTAGCGCGTTCCAGCGAAGCCAGAGCCCTGGTCGGCATCTTCCTCAATGACCAGTATGTCAAAGGCAAAGCGAAGAAACTCGCCCGTGATGTGGCAACGCCACAGCAGGCTGCCGTGCTGGGTGCGGGCATTATGGGCGGCGGTATTGCGTATCAGTCGGCATGGAAAGGCGTGCCGGTGATCATGAAAGATATCAACCCGCAATCGCTGGCACTGGGTATCAATGAGGCCGCGAAGCTGCTGAATAAACAACTGGAACGCGGCCGGATCGATGGCATGAAACTGGCCAGCGTCATCGCCACCATTCAGCCAACGCTCGACTACAGCAGCTTCGAGCGTACCGATATCGTGGTGGAAGCGGTGGTGGAAAATCCGCAGGTCAAAGCAAAAGTGCTGGCGGAAACCGAAAGCAAAGTGCGCCCGGAGACGATTCTCGCGTCCAATACCTCCACCATCCCCATCAGCCAGCTGGCGCAGGCGCTGCAACGGCCGGAAAATTTCTGCGGTATGCACTTCTTTAATCCGGTGCCACGCATGGCACTGGTGGAAGTGATTCGTGGTAAACAGACGGCCGATGCCACTGTGGCGCAGGTGGTGGCCTGGGCGAGCAAAATGGGCAAAACACCGATTGTCGTCAACGACTGCCCGGGCTTCTTCGTCAACCGCGTACTGTTCCCCTACTTCGCGGCGTTCAGCTTATTGCTGCGTGATGGCGCAGATTTCCGCCAGATCGATAAGGTGATGGAGAAGAAATTTGGCTGGCCGATGGGCCCGGCGTGGCTGCTGGATGTGGTCGGTATCGATACCGCGCACCATGCGCAAAGCGTCATGGCTGATGGTTTCCCGAGCCGCATGAAAAAAGCGTATCGCGATGCGATTGATGTGCTGTTCGATGCCAGACGCTACGGTCAGAAAAATCAGCAGGGTTTCTACCGCTGGGAAAACGACAATAAAGGCAAAGCGAAAAAAGTGGCCGACCCGGCCGTTGATGAACTGCTGCAGAGCGTCTGCCAACCACAACGCGTCTTCACGGATGAGGAGATCGTCGCACGCATGATGATCCCGATGATCAATGAAGTGGTGCGTTGTCTCGATGAGCACATCATCGCCAGCCCGGCAGAGGCCGATATGGCACTGGTTTATGGCCTCGGCTTCCCGCCGTTCCACGGTGGTGTGTTCCGCTATCTCGATACTCTCGGCAACGCGGCATTCCTGCAACAGGCGCAGGCATTTACCGGACTGGGTGCGCTCTATTCGCCCCCTGCCTGCGTAGCGGAAAAAGCGCAACGCAATGAAAGCTGGTATCCGCCAGCCGCCGCGCTGACGGCTGATTCACTGAAAACGGCGTGAGGAAAAATTATGCAAAACGTAGTGATTGTTGATGCCATCCGCACGCCAATGGGCCGTTCGAAAGGCGGCGCGTTCCGTCATGTACGTGCGGAAGATCTTTCCGCACATCTGATGCGCAGTTTATTAAGCCGTAACCCGGCGCTGGAAGCGGCCACTCTCGATGATATTTACTGGGGATGTGTGCAACAGACGCTGGAGCAGGGATTCAACATTGCGCGCAACGCCGCGCTGCTGGCCGAAATCCCGCAGCGCGTGCCCGCCACCACGGTTAACCGTCTGTGTGGTTCCTCCATGCAGGCGCTGCACGATGCGGCGCGCGCGATTATGGTCGGCGATGCGCAAGCCTGCCTGATTGGCGGCGTCGAACATATGGGACATGTCCCGATGAACCACGGCGTGGACTTTCATCCGGGCCTGAGCCGCACCGTCGCCAAAGCGGCGGGCATGATGGGCCTGACCGCAGAAATGCTGGCGCGGGTACACCATATCAGCCGGGAAATGCAGGATGAATTCGCCGCCCGTTCCCATCAGCGTGCCTGGGCGGCGACTCAGGCGGGCCATTTTAACGCAGAGATTGTCGCCACTTCTGGTCATGATGCCGATGGCGTACTGAAACGCTATGACGCAGATGAGGTGATTCGTCCGGAAACCACTGCCGCCAGCCTGGCGACGCTGAAACCGGCGTTTGACCCGGTCAACGGCACCGTGACCGCGGGCAGTTCCTCGGCGCTGTCCGATGGCGCAGCGGCGATACTGATCATGAGCGAAACTCGCGCTACCGAACTGGGGTTAACGGCGCGGGCACGCATCAAATCGATGGCCGTCGTCGGTTGTGACCCGTCGGTGATGGGCTACGGCCCGGTGCCTGCATCGAAACTGGCGTTAAAACGTGCCGGCCTGAGCATCGCCGATATCGACCTGTTTGAATTTAACGAAGCCTTTGCCGCACAAGCCTTGCCGTGCCTGAAAGATCTGCAGCTGCTGGATAGTCTGGATGAGAAGGTCAATCTGAACGGCGGCGCGATTGCACTCGGCCACCCGTTAGGCTGCTCCGGTGCACGCATCAGCACCACGTTGCTGAATCTGATGGAACGGCGTGATGCACAGTTTGGCCTCGCCACCATGTGTATCGGTATTGGCCAGGGCATCGCCACTGTGTTCGAACGTGTTTAATACGTGAAAACTTCAGACATTTGTCTGTTCCCGCCTGTCAGGGACGGGATTTTTTTTGGCCGGTCAAACCCGGCCAATCACTGTCAGATGAAGGCGAAAGCATCGCCATACATCTGTGCTTCCACCGCGCCACGTTCCGCACAGAAGCGCTCACGGGCAATCTTCGCCATCTCAAAACGTCCGGCAATATAGATATCATGCCCGCCCAGATCGCCGTAATCCTGCATCACTGCCGTTAATACCGTGCCACTGCGCCCCTGCCAGCCCTGTTCAGGTTGTTCCACCACCGGGATCACCTTCAGATTCGGGTGCTTCACCGCCAGCGCGTTCAGCTCATCGAGATCGTACAGATGTTTCAGTTCGCGGCCGCCCCAGTAGATAGCGATATCACGGTTCGGCTGCTGCGCCAGCGCCGTCAGCAGGATAGAGCGCGCATAGGAGAAACCGGTGCCGCCTGCGATCAGGATCAGCGGACGGTCGCCCTCCTCACGCAGCCATGCATCACCGTGAGGAATATCCACCGTGATTTCGCGCTGTTGCTGAATACGTTCCATTACTGCCATCGCATACGGGTTCAGTTCAGACGCACCGATATGCAATTCGATAATCTCTTTTTCCATTGGCGTTGATGCCAGTGAGAATGGACGCTTGTCGCGATCATCCATCACTACCATCAGATATTGACCCGCGCGAAAGCTGAATTCAGCCTCCGGCACCAGTCGCACGCGGTACACAGTATCGGTAATGGCCTCAACTGAGGTCACTTTACAGCTTAATCTTGTCATGCGTTCCCTCTGTCGGGTCGTCATTATTACAGGTTACTGCCGCCCATTAACGCTGCGGCGGCTGTTCAAAAATAGCCAACTCATCCCAGATAGCATCAATACGCGCGGTTACTGCGGCATCTTTTACGATCGGCCGCCCCCATTCGCGCTGCGTTTCCCCTGGCCATTTATTGGTGGCGTCCAGACCCATTTTGGAACCCAGCCCGGATACTGGCGAGGCAAAGTCGAGGTAATCAATCGGTGTATTCTCGACCAACACCGTGTCGCGCGCCGGGTCCATTCGCGTGGTGATCGCCCAGATCACATCATTCCAGTCACGCGCATTGACATCGTCATCACAGACAATAACAAATTTAGTGTACATAAACTGCCGCAGGAACGACCAGACGCCCATCATGACGCGCTTGGCGTGCCCGGCATACTGTTTTTTCATCGTCACCACCGCCAGGCGGTACGAACACCCTTCCGGTGGCAGATAGAAATCGACAATTTCCGGGAACTGCTTTTGCAGGATCGGCACGAACACTTCATTCAGCGCCACACCCAGCACCGCCGGTTCATCCGGTGGACGACCCGTATAGGTTGAATGATAGATGGCATCACGACGTTGCGTTATGTGCGTTACGGTAAACACCGGGAAGTTATCCACTTCATTGTAGTAACCGGTATGGTCGCCATACGGCCCTTCAGGCGCCATCTCACCCGCTTCAATATAACCTTCCAGCACGATTTCCGCACTGGCAGGAATTTCCAGGTCGTTGGACACGCACTTTACCACTTCGGTCTTGTTACCCCGTAGCAGACCGGCAAAGGCGTATTCGGAAAGGGTATCCGGCACCGGGGTCACCGCGCCAAGGATAGTAGCAGGATCGGCACCAAGTGCTACCGATACCGGGAAACGTTCGCCCGGGTTGGTCTGACGCCACTCCTGGAAATCGAGCGCACCACCACGATGGGAGAGCCAGCGCATAATCAGCTTGTTTTTGCCGATTACCTGCTGGCGGTAGATACCGAGGTTCTGCCGCTCTTTGTGCGGTCCGCGTGTCACGGTTAATCCCCAGGTGATCAGCGGTGCAGCATCTTCCGGCCAGCACTTCATCACCGGGATACGCGTTAAATCAACCTCATCCCCTTCAAGAATCACTTCCTGGCAGGGCGCATTACGCAGCCGTTTGGTGGACATATTCAGCACTTGTTTGAACTGCGGCATTTTGTCGAACAGATCGCGGAATCCCTTCGGCGGCTCAGGTTCTTTCAAAAATGCCAGCAGCTTACCGACTTCGCGCAGCGCGCTGACATCTTCCTGTCCCATGCCCATCGCCACACGCTGCGGCGTGCCGAACAGGTTGCACAGCACCGGCATATCATAGCCTTTCGGGTTTTCGAACAGCAGTGCCGGACCGCCAGCACGCAGGGTGCGATCGGCGATTTCAGTCATTTCCAGCACCGGGTCGATCTCATGCGTGATGCGTTTGAGTTCCCCGCGTTGTTCAAGCAGGGAGAGGAAGTCGCGTAAGTCTTGGTATTTCATGCCATTCCATCAATACGGCCAGTGAATCATGCATTATAAAGCCGATTTAGCCGCCCTGCTTGCTTTTGTTGTTGCTACAACTCCGAGCGCAGTTTTGCTATTCTGAGCCCCCGGTAACTGGAAAGTGACACTATGGAATCCTGGTATTTACTGTACTGTAAACGTGGTCAACTGCTGCGCGCCAAAGAGCATCTGGAGCGTCAGTCAGTGCATTGCCTAAGCCCGATGATCGCGATTGAGAAGATTGTGCGCGGTAAGCGCACGACGGTCAGTGAGCCACTGTTCCCCAATTATCTGTTTATTGAATTCGATCCCGAGACCATCCACACCACCACCATCAGTTCGACACGTGGGGTCAGCCATTTTGTTCGTTTCGGGCCGCTGCCCGCTACCGTGCCGCAGGATGTGATTAGCGTCTTGCAGACTGAAACGCCGCAGCAGATGGTCGATCCCGAGACGCCGCAGCCGGGTGACGAGGTGGTGATTACCGAGGGGACGTTCGAAGGGTTGAAAGCGATCTTTACTGAGCCGGATGGCGAGGCGCGATCCATGCTGTTACTGAATTTGCTGAACAAGCAGATTGTGCGCAGTGTGGATAATAAGCAGTTTCAGAAGTTGTAGATTTCCAACACCGGCACGACTGGCTAATCCTGTTGTGACAGTATCTGGTCAAGAAACTGTCGCAGCAGCCGTTCCTCGGTCGTGACGCAGATTTAGTGGTAGTGGTTGATTGTCAGATACCAGCCGATGATCTTGTCGTGCATCTCTTCAGACT
>NZ_CBFFRK010000147.1:0-10807 GCF_965644245.1 Erwinia sp. V71 | reverse complement strand
CAGGATAGCTTATCGGTAGCTAACCGTCCCTCCATCCACATGACCAAGCGTTGCACTTATTATCTGAATTCGCGATTATCCATACCCGGACATTTTTTGACGCTCTGACCAATCAGCCAGTATTCAAATTTCCGGCGCGACAACTCTTCCGGCTGTCGGCAAGGGCTAAAGCCATAAATAATCTCTTTTTTCTTGCCACTGGTAACAGGCTGGCTGCCCGCATCAATAAACGCCTGCAGCTTTGCCATCGCAATCGTCTGTGCTTCCACGCCGTGAACTTCACCTGAACGCACGATGAACTTCTTACTTTTGACCGCAAACATTCCTGTTTCGCCAGGTTTTAAACAGCACTGCAGATGACGCCCCTGCGGATCAATAATAATTTCACAGCCTTTTTTCTCTCCGGCGGAAAACCAAAATAAACGCGCAGAGGCAGCCGACAGTTCTTCACCGGCCAAATACGTTACCGGAGATAAAAAATCATCCGTATACATCGCATCTAAATCCTTTTAGTCCGGCATCCGAAAAGAGATAGCCAACATCTGGCGCCGGCGCCATACGGACGGTGACTGAACTTTTATTTTATTCTGGGTGGATTATGGCAAATACCCTCTGCTCAAGCCTGATGGATATTTGATTAAATATGTCGGGTGACGGGAGGGTGATATTACAAAAAAGACGTCGCATATCACCGGATATAATGTGATAACGCGCGTTTGAGAAGGATGCCAGCGCCTTATTTTGGTGCAGATGCCCGCTGGCAGCGCAGTTATACGGACAGCCAGTGATGCTGCTGGCGCTGGTGACCCAGCCAGACGGTATAGGCTTCATCCCATAATGCGGCGGGGGTGCCTGCTTTACCCAAACCAAAACCATGCCCGCCACGGCTGATCGTCACCAGTTCGACCGGCACACCAAATTTGCGGCAGGTATCTTTCATGATCAGCGCATTCTGCACCTTGGCGATCGGATCATCTTCTGCGTGAGCAATAAACAGGGACGGGAAGGCGCGGGTGACATAGTTTTGCACCGACCAGTTGGCTTCTGCCGCAGGCGTGGCGTTGCGCCCGACCAGCTGCAGATGGGTGTTGGTGTGTTCATAGGGCGCTTCCAGCGTGATCACCGGATAGATCAATCCCACGCTGTCCACCCGCGGCACAATATAATCCAGCTCATCCTGCGGAGCATAAGAGGCAAAGTCCGGACGTGCCGCCGCCATCCCCATCAGATGACCACCGGCGGAAAAGCCCAGCAGATGCACTTCTCGTTCCATGGAACGTACCAGACGGATAGCCCGCTGCGCATCCTGCAGCGCAACCGCCTTACCGGCATTCCAGCCCTCGCCGGGCAGGCGATAGCTCAGGACATACGCGGTATAGCCGTGTTTATTCAGCCAGCGCGCCACCGGCCAGGCTTCGCCCGACATGCCAATCCAGCGATAGCCACCGCCCGCCGCGATAATCACCGCCGCGCCGTTCGGATTCTCCGGCTGAAAACGCTGGATAGCAGGGCTGGCAATATTGAACCACGAGCCATTGCTGGTCATCCGCACATTGCCGCTGGGGCCGCCGCCGCCAGGCGGATCATCAGGCCATAACGGAATCAGGTCTTCTCTGGCAAAGATTTTCCCGGTACTGACAGACAACAAAGTGGCGCCGGTAGCCAATAAAAACCGACGACGACTAATCATGTGATACTTCCATCGTTCTGATTATGAAACACAACAGCAGACAGCCCTGCCAGAAATGACAGGACACTATCCGCAAGTTAACTCTGCCTGGATAAAAGAAGTCTGCAATAACGATGCCAACGAAGCGGAATTATACCGCTCAGTTAATGACGAACAGAAGACAGCAAAGGTAATCCGGCCTGCTTTTGATAGCGCGCAGCAAATATTTCATCATTGATGATGGACAATCTGCAATCAATTTATTGGCATTTGCATTTTACTGACACGAATAGCGTCAATTATTCTGACTTAATTCCATTAAACCAGAATAATTAACATTTATGCCGCGTGCTGATGATAATGTTCGCGGTATTGCCCGGGCGTGACGCCAAACTGGCGTTTAAAGGCTTTATGAAAAGTTTCGTGAGATGGAAAACCATGAGACAGCGCCACACTCAGAATCGGCCCTGAATCATTGCGCAACATTTCCGCCGCCGCCTGCAGGCGTTTTTGCCGGCAGTATGACGCCAGCGGTTGCCCGGTGGTTTCACGGAAAATACGCTGAACGTGCCACTTTGAATAACCCGACTTGGTGACAAAATCATCAATTTTCAGTCGGTTATCGATATTTTCATCAATCCATTCGATTAAATCAGATACGATACTTTCCCTGAACATAGTGCCCCCGATGTTGACAAAAGTGACTGTTCAACCCTGGCGTTCTGGCCGCCGAGTCATGGCAAGTAATTGTTCTTCCAGCTGATCGCCCTGCTTTTTCGGGCTGCTGCGGTTCAGCAGGGCGCGCAGGCAGACGCCATCTGCGGCCAGCCGTACTACATTCAGTACAGGATCGCTGTCCGTTGCCTGGTGCTGCTCCATTCTGGCTGACAGCCATGCGTCCCATTTCACTGATAAATCAATATCATTGAGGATGGAGAAACTGAGTGCTGCCCAGCCATATTCCGGGTGGATATCCATAAACGCGGTTGAGACATAGGCGCGGGTAAAACGTCCCCAGGGTTCCGGGTCGCGCGCCATCAGCTGGTCAACCTCAATATCCACCTGCTGCAAAATTTCATCAAACATGGCATCCACCAGCGCATGCTTGCTGGGGAAGTGATGGAAAAATCCCCCTTTAGTGACCCCGGCGGCTTCCGCCACTGCATTCACCGTTACACCGGCAATACCCTTTTCTGCCGCCAGGCGCGCCGCGCTTTGCAGCAACTGCTGACGGACATACTCAGGCTGTCGTTTTCTTACGGTGGCTTTTTCACTCATCGGGATAATTCAGGCAGGTGATCAATAAGTCAGCATATTACATACCTACCGGTCGGTATGTAAAACAGAAAAAAACGCCACAGCACGATGGGTCAAAAACGTGTGAAGCGGCTTAACCTGTTTTGGTGCGCAGGCGCAGAGAGGCGGGCAGCCAGCGCTGTAGCGGCTCCGGGGAGCGGTCTTTAATCAGATCGGTCACCATCTCAAAGCAGTTCCACGCCAGCAGCCGTTCATCCTGGCTCACGGTATCAAGCGGTACACTCAGGGAATCATACAGATAGTGGTCGTCAAAACTGCACAGGCGGATCTCGCTGTTCAGCAGACCGTGCTGGCTGAGATAACGCAGCACGCCCTCCTGCAAACCACAGGCGGCGCAAAACAGCGCCTGCGGCACGCGGCCTAAGCGTGAGTAGAGTTCGGCAAACAGCTCGTAACCCGAGCTGGAGTGATAATGGCCATAGATAATCCACTCCGGCTTCAGCTCAACGCCCGCCCGTTGCAGGCCACGCTTATACCCTTCGAGGCGATCACGCGTCGGTGAGATACGCGGCTGGCCGCCAAAGAAGTACAGTTCGTCGTACCCTGCACTGGCGACATGCTCGATCAGTCTGGCGCTCGGCTCAATGGAATCGGTGATCACCAGCGGCAGAGTGGACTCTCCCAGATGACGGTCAAACAGGATCACCGGCAGCTGCTGATTAATTTTCTGGTACTCGCCATCACTCAGCATACTCGACGCAACAATCAGGCCGTCCACCTGACGCTGGATCAGGTTGTTGACCGCCAGAATCTCCTGGCTGGCATTTTCGTCGGTGCAGGCAATCAGCAGCTGTAAGCCATCATCACGACACAGTTTTTCCAGTTCATGGGAGAACACGGCAAAACCGTGGTTGGTCATCTCCGGCACCACCAGGCCAATGGTATTGCTGCGCGACGAGTTCAGCGCGCGCGCATGAATGCTGGGCTGGTAATGCTCCTGCTTCGCGATGTCCAGCACCCGCTGACGCGTGCTTTCTGCCACGCGCAGCTCCTGACCCCGGCCATTAAGAACCAGGCTGGCGGTGGATTTCGACACCCCGGCCAGCCGTGCAATATCATTGATGGTGACGCGTTTGCTTTTATTCACATTCAGCTTCGTGATAGTTGGCGTTATCGGGCTATTCTATCACGCATCCCTGCAACCTCCAGTGATGCAGCGTCAGCCCGCCGTCACCTGCCAGGCGCAGCTGTGGCGTGGCACCCGGGAAGTAGCGGGCGGACATCACCGCTTCGCCGTCGTTAATAAAAATCTCCACGCTGGAGCGATCGCACAGGATTTGCAGTGTGTTCACTTCACCCAGCCAGTAGCGATGTTCCGTCTCGCCAGTACGGCGATTGCTGCGTGTCAGCGTCAGCCCTGTGGCATCACAGCTCAGCTGCAGCTCGCCGCCAAAGCTGGCACTGAACCCGCCATCAACCTTCATCATCAGCTCAGCGCTGGCAATATCCAGTTCCGGCAGTGAGTGCGCTGCGCCGGCGAACAGATGTGGGTCACTGCGCAACTGGCGCAATTCGCGCGCAGGCTGCTGGTACAGTTTTCCCTGACGCCAGCTCAGTTCCCGCGGGCAGGTCATGGTATGGATCCAGCCCTGCTCAAGGGTGGGCTGGAAAAATTCATCCTGATCGGGGATGCCCATCCAGCCAATCAGCAGGCGGCGGCCATCCTCGCTAGCCGTGGTCTGTGGCGCGTAAAACTCAAAGCCGTGGTCCAGTTCATGGAACTCGCCATGCTGATAACGACCGGTGTGATAATCCAGCTCGCCGCTAAACCAGCCGCTCTGGAACGTATTGAGATAGCGATGCGTTTCCGCCGCCAGCCCCTGCGGACAGACCACCAGAATGTCCTGGCCATCAAGATGGAACAGGTCCGGGCATTCCCACATATAACCAAACGGCCCCAGGCCGTTTAAGCCGCTGCCCGCCATCTCACCTTTCAGCGTCCACTGCTGCAAATCCGGGGAACTCAGCAGCAGCACTTTGCCCTGCAGTCTGAGATCCTGCGCGCCCAGCACCATCCACCACTGCTCCTGATGCCGCCACACTTTCGGATCGCGCACATGGCCGGTATAGCCCTCCGGCAATGGCAGCACCGGCCCCAGTTTGTCGAATTCGCCGTGTTCATTCAGGCGCGCCACGCACTGCCAGGCGGTGCGCCCGTCGGCGAATTTCACATTGCCGGTATAGATCAGCGTCAGTACGCCATTGTCATCGACTGCCGAACCGGAGTAGCAGCCGTGACTTTCATACTCCTCTGCCGGCGCCAGCGCCAGCGGCTCATGGCGCCAGTGCACCAGATCCGCCGAACTCCACTGTCCCCAGAACTTCGCACCGTGGGCGCAGGCCAGTGGATTCCACTGATAACAAAGATGGTAGCGCTGCTGAAAATGGATAAAACCATTCGGGTCATTCATCAGCCCCACCGGCGGAGCCAGATGCCAGGCCGGGCGGTGCACATCCTGCGCTGCGCGCTGCTGGCCTGACACCACCGCACGCAACGTCTGTTTTAACAGGTGCTGTTCCTTCATCACTTCACCTCAACGCGATACTTCAGCAGCAGCGAAACCGTAAACGCCACACCGAAGGCAATGACCATGCCGATAATATAGTTCAGCAGCGAGCTGGCCTGCACAATCGCCAGACCCGGCAACGCCGTCAGTCCAACAGCGGTCATACCGACATGCGTCGAGACCACCCACGCGCCACCCAGCGCGCCGCCGATCAGACCGGCGATAAATGGTTTCATAAAGCGCAGGTTGACGCCAAACAGCGCCGCTTCGGTAATCCCCAGCATCGCTGAGAAGGCGGAAGGCAGTACAATGCTGCGCGTTTTCGCATCTCGGGTTTTAAACCATACCGCCAGACAGGCACCGCCCTGCGCCACATTCGCCATCGACCAAATCGGCAGCAGGAAGTTGACGCCAATCGACGGATTGCCCAGCAGTCCGGCCTCAATCGCATGGAAGCTGTGGTGAATCCCGGTGATCACAATCACCGAATAGAGACCGCCAAAGACCACACCCGCCAGCCAGCCGGCGTGAGCAATCAGCGTGCTGAGCACAAAGGAGATACCATCACCCAGCATACGGCCTGCCGGGCCAATCAGCAGCAGCGCGACAAAACCGGAGATAATCACCGTCAGGAAGGGCGTCAGAATGATATCCAGCGCATCCGGCACCACACGGCGCAGGCGCTTTTCAATCAGGCTCATAAACCATACCGCCAGCAGCACCGGGAACACCGTGCCCTGGTAACCAATCATGGCAATCTCCAGGCCAAAGAAGTTCATGGTATGGAAACCGCTGGCGACACCCCAGGCATTGGTCAGCGCCGGATGGGTCAGAATGCCGCCCAGCGTGGCGCCAAGAAACGGGTTACCGCCAAACTCGCGGGCGGCGGTAAAACCAATCAGGATCGGCAGAATGATAAACGCCGCCGAGCTGCACATATCGAGCATCACAAACAGTGCGCTGCTGGCATCCACCCAGCCATAGGTTTTCACCATCCCCAGCAGGCCCATCAGCAGGCCGGAGGCGACAATCGCCGGAATAATCGGCACAAAGATATTCGACAGCAGCCGCGCCACACGCTGCAGCGGATTGAGCTTTTTCGCCGCCAGATCCGCCGCTTCACTCTTGCTCGATTCGCTGATGCCCGCGGCGTCGATAAATGCCGCATGAACTTTATTCACCAGACCACTGCCGAAAATAATCTGGATCTGCCCGGCATTACGAAAACACCCTTTCACGCCTTCCAGCGCTTCAATCGCCTCTTTTTCGACTTTTGCATCATCCACCAGCACCAGACGCAGGCGCGTGGCACAATGCGCCGCAGTGGCAATATTCTCTTTTCCGCCCAGCAGTGGAATCAGCTGCCCGGCAACCTGTTTGACATCCATAGATACCCCGTCTTAACTGCGCTTAACAAAGGTTCACTCAGAACCAGGTTTCCATCTGCACGCCGAAGTTCCACTCGCCACCGGCGGTGAAACCACTGCTGCCAAAAGCATCATCACTGGCGTAGTTATCCAGCGACTTATCCCAGTCCATCCAACTGGCGAAGAAACGAATCTCCGGCCGGCTAAAGAAATCGCCGATATCCGCCACCTTGAAGGTCGGTGCAAAGGTCAGTTTGTAGTAGCTGCCGTGGACCTTCTGACGGTCGTTGTAACCCTCTGGCGACAGATCCATGTACTGGTAACTGCCTTCATACGCCAGTGCGAAGTTCGGGGTGATTTCCTGGATCAGACGGGCATTCAGTGTCACCCAGCTGTAATCGTCGCCTTTGACGTAACGATCTTTGCTCTGTTGCGCCAGCACTGCCGGTGCGAAGCTCCAGGTTTTATTGAGGGGAGTGACGCCATAGCTGGCCAGTCGCCAAGTAGTGGCATCCTGAGTGAGATTGCCGTCGGAACCGATGCCTTTGACTTCTGCGCCCAGGCCATGACCATACAGCAGCGCAGTTTTCGCCTTGCCTTCGCGCAGTCCCCAGAAGCTGTCGTTGTGCAGCGCCACCAGCGCATGCACGCCGGTATCCCCGGCATTATCATTGCGCAGCTGCGTCTGGTTAATACGTTCATCGTTATCTTTGGCGCGTAAGCCACTCAGCATAAACTGGAACGGACCGACGAAGTTATTGGCACTGACAATATAGCTCTGAATGGTGTTATCAATGGCCTCAATGTCGCCATAGTTGCGCCCATAGATAGAAAAGTTACTTTTCAGGCTGTCATTCCATTGCACGTCATAGATACCGCCACCGGTCCCGGCGAGAAACACCGCATCGGAGTCCAGCCAGTGGATATCGAAGTTATCGCGGTCAAAACGTTTACCTGCCCATAAGGTGCTGTTTTTAAACACACCCTCAAAGGTGGGCAGGCTACCCAGTTCCACAAACGCCTGGCGCACATTGAGAGAGCTGGTGTCGCCGGTCCAGTCGTTGTAGCTTTCCTGGCCATCCGCCAGCATCACTTTGAAACGGCTGGTCGCGCCGCTGGCCAGCTGCTGTTTATGTTCGAGGTTCAGTTCAACATAGGTGTTATTTTCATTGCCCAGACGTCCTACCGCGCCGCCCGTCTCGCCCCCTGGCGTCAGATACGGGCCGCTTTTCGTCCCGGCAGCGGAATCATTCATAATCAGGCCGGAACGGGCGTAGCCGGTAAAGGCGAAGCCATCGGCGGCACTGCTTTTATTTTCGATGGCGGCCGTGCGTTCACTCACCTGCTGTGCTGCCTGCTGATTTTGCTGTGTTTTTTGCTGTAGTGCGCTGACGGTTTGCTGGTTTTGCTGCGCCTGCTGATTCAGCGCCGCGACCGTTTGCTGATTTTCCTTCGCCTGTTGCTGCAGCTTCACCACGTTCTGTTCGGCGGTGCTGGCACGCTTCTCTGCCGCTACGGTACGTTTTTCTGCTGCCTGCAGGCGCTGTTCCATCGCCGCCAGACGCGCTTCGAGGTCGCTGAGGGTCGTTTCTGCATAAGAGGTATTGGCCATCAGAACGATCCCGATGGCGAGGGCCAGCCGACTTTTTTTAATCATTTTCAGACGCTCCTGGAGAAAATACCGATTTTGCTAAACCGGTTCGATCAGGAGGGTATGAGAATCTGCTAACGGAAGGCAACGATATTTGCTAACCCGATGAGCTAATTGTGACCGGGTTAGCACTTTCGCCGTGGCGGGCTACTCAGCGGACAGATCAGCAGCACGTGGCAATGCGGTCATTGCCCCTTTGGCGGTGGTGGCTAATGCGCCACAACGTTGTGCCTGCTGAATTGCGGCGGCCAGATCCTCCGGCGCCAGTGGCGACGCCTGTTGCGCCAGCGCCGCCAGCAATCCGGCAACAAACGCATCGCCCGCGCCGGTGGTATCCAGCACCTCAACCTGCGGCGCAGGGAAATGCTGCAATGCCTGCTGATGCCACACCGTCACACCCTCTTTGCCCTGGGTGACCAGCAGCAGCGATGGCTGATACTTCTCTACAAACGCCGTCATGGCCTGGCGCAGCGACAGACCAGGCGTGAGCGTGTTCAGCTCTTCCAGCGACAGTTTGACGATATCTGCCTGATGGAAAGCACGATCAAGCAGCTGCGCCATCAGTGCTTTATCTGGCCACAGGTCGTCACGCAAATTGGGATCGAAACTCACCCAGCCGCCCGCCTGATGTACAGCGCGCATGGCATACAACGCCGCGCTGCGTGATGGTTCGGCGCTGAGCGCGATGGAACATAAATGCAACCCGTCACCCGCCTGAAAGGGCGGCAGATGTTCAATCTGCAGAAACAGGTCAGCGCTCGGACGCACCATAAAAGTAAACTGGCGCTCGCCGCTGGCATCGAGGCTGACCAGTACCGTTGAGGTGCGCTGCCCGGCCAGCTGACGCAGAAAAGTGGTATCCACCCCCTCGCGGTTCAGCACCTCACGCATAAAATCGCCAAACGCATCCTCACCCACACAGCCAATAAAACCGCTGTGACCCGCCAGGCGCGCAATCCCCACCGCCACATTGGCAGGCGCCCCGCCCGGACACTGCAACAGGCGTAAATTTTCCTCAGGCAACAGATCGACGACGGCATCGCCCAGCACCCAGACTCGTTTTGTCATTTCCCATTCACTCATCAGCCATTATGGATAAAAAGCTAAACCGCTTTAGCGATGCTTTGCAATCCTTTCATAGCGGAAAATTGTGCGGAAAGACAAAACGGGTGGCAGCCTGCCAGAAGTGAATTAATCGTGATGACGTGCGCCGGGCCCGGCGAGAAACACATACAGACCGCTTTCCAGCCAGCGCTCAAAACGCTGCTGCTGGTCGGGCGTTAAGGCATGCTCGCTCCAGATCAGAATATGTTCGGCATCGACCCGGCTCAGATCCGGTTCGGCGATGGCTCCCATCATCACTTCCACACGAAAGCCGTCGCCAGCGTAGCGTATCGCTTCCAGCCACAGCTCCAGAGGATCGTGCAGGCTGAGCGCCATCACCAGCATGGTTGCTGCCGGACGTTTGCGCACACTGCCCAACACAAAGGTGGCGTATTCAGTGAGCGCGGTATCCAGCAGAATGCGGGTCATCGCCCATTCAGGCTGCTGCCCGGCATGCAGCCAGCGACGCAGCGGGCGCACCACTTCATCAACGAAAATCACCGGGGGAATTTCACGGCCATAGCGCCAGATCAGCGCCCGTAGTTTGTTGGGTTTGCAGGATTCGCAGTGCGCCAGCAACTGTTGCTGGCAGGCCGTCCAGCCTGACGGGGAACGCGGTGTTTCGCCATTGATCAGCGCCTGCATCTCGCGCAGTTCCACCCCTTTCTGCAGCCAGGCAACAATCGTGGCAATACGCGAGACGTGGCTATGGTCAAAAAAGCGGTGTCCCTGCTCATCACGGTGCGGTTTCAGCAACCCATAGCGCTGCCAGCTGCGAATATTGGCGGGTGTCACACCGCACTGGTCGGCGAGCACATCAATCGTGAAGAGAGGCATAAAAAGTCCCGTACTGGCGAAAATTTATCCATCATCATAATGCGCCAGATGATTGATCGCATGCATAATTCGCTATTTATGCGCCCGCAGAGCGAACCGGAACGGCCTGCGGACAAGATGTTAGCAGGCAAGATTGTCTGTCATGCCCCTTACACACTCGCGTTACGGTAGTCACATCCAGAGTCAGTACCACCGTAAAATTAAGAAAAAGGCCAATAAAAAAGGGTGATGCGCACTGGCGACATCACCCTGATCGATCTGTTGTGGTACTGACTTAGGGAAGGTGCGATTTAATCGTCAATTATGAGAACATAACCCTTTCTTTGACATAGACTTTTCACGATGCCCGCTCTTG
>NZ_CBFFRK010000146.1:0-11051 GCF_965644245.1 Erwinia sp. V71 | reverse complement strand
GCGGTTCTTTGTTCATTTACCATACGATGACAGGACGAAAAAATGGTTCCCATCGAATTAATCGCACCTTCCCTAGTGAGATAAGTTATTAAAGCAATACCCCTACCCGATTTCAAGCAGGGTAATTAAGCACATAATATTAGAATTTTAATAAAAACGGCTAACAGCTAAATACTCAACCATTAGCCGACTAGTTAATTTATTGCGAATGCTAAGAACGCTGGTTGAGGAACACTAAACTCTGAAATCTGATTCAATGCACCATTTTCAGCATTCACCCCATACACTTTAATTTTATTATCAGGGCGATCTGCAGAAACTAAATAACGTCCATCAGGATCAAAAGCAAAACTCCTTGATGCAAGACCTGGATGAATTGATTTCGCTAACTGAACGGAACCAAGACGAGCAAGTTTTCCATTCTCACCTACGCTGTACCAGGCAATAGCATCTTCACCGCGGTTATTCACGTAAACAAAACGGCCATTAGGGTGAAGCCTGATTTCTGCAGGCTCATTAAGTCCATGGAAATTGGAGCCTAATGTAGAAATTTTATCCAATAATTTAAGTTCACCGGTCTCCTGATTGAATTCCATCGAGGCGAGTTCAGAGGAGATTTCAAGATCGAGGTATAAACGTTGGTCGTCTGCGAAAACAAGGTGGCGCGGAGCTGATTCCTCCGGGAACTGATAGCTGTTAACTAATTTCAACTTGTCAGAGATAGAATATACAAAAACCTTATCCGTGCCCTTGTCACAAACAAGAAGGTGCTTGCCGTCAGGAGAAACAACTGCGCTATGCGCATGAGGACTTGCCTGGGCATGACCGCCCGCTTGTTTGGAATTATTAGGATCTTTTCCATGCCCCCCCAGTACAACCAGATCATTGATTCCAGCAATCGAACCATCTTTGTTAAGACCGTACATGATGACAGTTGAGTCATCATAAACATACGCTGATGTCCATTTTCCTTCTTTAAACACGGCCTTCTCGACATGATCGAAATCACCGTGGTTAGCGCTAAATAAGCGACGGTTCTGGCTATCAAGGCTCAGATATGTTGGGCGTGGACCAGGAGCAATTTGAGTATTAACGTGTGTCAAATGGCCACTGTCCAGGTTAACCGAAAACGCCATTACACTTGCAGGCGGTTCAACGGGCCCACGTCCATCGTTCTTACGCTCATCCACGGAGTACAACGTTGTTGTTGCTGCGTCGTACATCAAGTATCCAGCTAATTTAGGTTGTTCAACATGAGCCAACTGCTCAACTTTCTTGCCATCCTGGCTCAGGCGGAGTGAATATATTCCTCCGGGTTGGTGCTCGTCACCGTATGTTCCAACGAAAATTGTAGCTGACGTGTTGCCAGCAGATGATTTTGTATCGGATACATTTTCCATCGTTTTATCAACCTGTTTTTTTCTTGTTTGTTCCGTCTGGGCCAGGACTGTTTGCCCACCAGCAAAACAACACAATAGCAATATTGCGTTAGCAATTAGTGGCTTCTGTGGGTAACTCATCATAAGTCCTTAAAAATGCAGGATTAAAACTGCTGCCAAAATGGCAGCAGGCGTTAAATAATCAAGCTGTAATCAAACGACGCAACATTTCCTGATGGCGCCGAACCTGTTCAAACTCATCCATCATGAATTCACGGCCACGATCCTGGAAGTAACGCTGCCCTTCATATTCAGAATTGAGATAACCTTCATATCCACCTCGGCGCAGTGCGTCGATCGCCGAAACATAGTCAATCGCAATGTCCTGGTATTGGCCGGGTTTACCCGGAATTTCTGACATGTTGTTAAATTTGGCATGAATATGGGTAATATGTGGGCAAATTTCGCGCAGCGTCTCAGCTGATGTATTTGACAGGGTTAAACCCTCGGCAACGACTGTGTAATCTAAAGGCTTCGGTTTATCAATAAACTGCTCCGCCAATGCTTTTACCGCATTGAAGCAAACTTTCGCCTCTGGATTACATTCCCCCGTCGCGATGAACTGGCCAAATGCTGCCCTGACGTTACCCGCAGTCTGGTTAGCAACGTTGAAGGTTTGAGGATCCGTCTTCACCATTCCCGCTAATTTAACCGCAGCGTTGGAAGCTTCAGCACTCGCACCACGACGTTCGAACCATCCCAGCTGAGCTTCAGAAGGACGGGTACCGAAGATTCCAAAGTCAGGAACGATACCTAGATGACGGGTATTATTTTTCTCACTAAACTCGATAATTTCGTTGACCTGTTTCCCTTCCAGAGTCATCGGTTGGTGAATTTCTTTACCAATACGTATATCCAATGTTTCTGCTAAAGGTAATGCTTTTACCATGACATCAAGTGGGACAATTGACAGTACACGAACAACGCTAAAGCCCAACATTTTAGCGAGTTTAATATCGCTTCTTAAGCGCTCTGCGCATTCATCATGGTTCATGACGTGCGTACGGAATTGCAGTACGTCCATGCATACGTCCATAGCCACTGGCGTGACGTTATGCCTGTCAATTAGCTTGTACCAACGCTGCATAAAAGCTTTATCTGGAACAGGATATTTCAGTGACATTTCATCAATTAATTCAATACCATCTGCGCCATACAGATTGTTCGCAACTTCACTAATTTGCGACTCGAGATTAGATTCATTGAAGAATTGTGACTGCTGATAACTATAGAGCGATACACCACGTTTCATTTTCATTCACCTTATTCAACAGTCAGTTCATATTTTACGACATAGGGTGTTTTGTCAGATCCAGCACCTTTTCCTGGAACTGGCGGATTTTTGACCCATTCTTCATCTGTCGGCAAATAACCGTAGGCGGCAAGAACTGACTGCTGAAATAGTACTGTATGCTTACCCGGTTTCAATCCACCATGGAGAGCTACATGCAGGATGCCATCGTCACCATAATCCCAATGCTCATAAACAGCATGAGAGAGTTCTTCATAACTACGAGGATCTTTCCCATTGATTTCAAATGTCTGAACAGAATTAGGGTATTCAACTCCATCGATTGAAAGAAAATAGCCGTTATGAAGAGAAACAAAGCATCCACGATAGTTGGCATGCCTTACTGCTAAAGAAAATCCGACCACTTCCCCGTTCACTTTCTCATTTCTTAAACTTCCCGGGCGAATTAAATAATTATCGAACATAACTCCTCCAACTAATTAAATGGAACGTTTCCAACTTAAAATTAACATGTCGTTTTGGCTGGTTATTTTTTTTCTTTAAAACCTATAAGCCAAATAACGCTCGTCACTACGGCAATACCAATAGGAATTGACCAGAGAGGTATCCAGGATTGCACAATCTCTATATCCACGGTTCCTGAGTATACTGTTCCGGAAATTAATGAGCCAAATGTCGCACCAAATCCGGAAATTGCAATGATAAGCCAACTTTGCGCTTGAACTTTCATTTCGGCAGGGGCAAGGCGATCAATGTACATGGCACTGATAATGAGAAAGAAATCATTGCAAATGCCATGTAAGCCTACGCCAACGACAGCAGTCCAGGTATGTCCTTGCGCTGCGAGAATAAACATAATGAAGCGAATTCCCCACATCGACATACCGACAAGAAGTGCCCATTTCATACCGATTCTTTTAATAACAAATGGAACCGAAAGAATAAATATTATTTCTGATAATTGTCCTAAGGCAAGTACTGCGGCAACATTCTGGACCCCCAACGAACCAATGAATGGCGAAGCATACGTATTATAGAACCCAAGAGAAATAGATGTAAGAAGCGCACATGCCATTAATACTGCGAATCCGCGATGGCGAAACAAAACAAAAGACTTAGCACCAAGTGCATCTAAAAAATTAAATTTGCTTGATTTAGCTTGGGGTTCTGTACATGGCAATGTAAATGAATACAGGCCAAGTAAGATACTTGATACACCTGCAACATAAAAAATACCAGTCGTTGAAGAATATCCCAACATACCTACAACCACACCTGCGACGACCCAACCGCCCGTGGCAAATAATCTTAAAAAGGGAAATAAATCAGCCTTCACGCCAAGGTTATGAAATGAAAGAGAGTTCACCAAGCCCAGGGTCGGCTGAAAACAGAGCATATATAAGAAGATAACTAATAGAGTTGTATTATTTTCACCTGCAGCCACCAGACCAGGCAGAACGAACTGTAAGATACCGCCCAGGATATGTAAAACACCAAGAACTTTTTCTGACGAAATAAAACGATCACCAATAGCCCCTAACACCAAAGGCGATAAAATTGCAGCGATAGCGCACGAAGTGTAAGCCAACCCAATGACCCCACCCAGATGATGGGTATACAGCACCAAACCCATTGTGGTAAACCACGAGCCGAAAACAAAAAACTGTAGCAGCATAAGTATACTTAGCCTGCTAAAAATAAACTTTGGTAAAATCTGACTCTCTACATTTGGATTCTTATTTCTGTTATCAAATGACATTTCAGATTTTTCTTCTGCAAAGCAATTAGGCATTTTTTACTCCGCCATTTGTAGGGACTTCTGTTGGAACGAGGTAATTTATATTTACTAGATTCTAAATATCAAAACATCACAATCCAAAATTTTCTCTTTTGTGATCCAAGCTTCATTTTTTGAATAATTTAATTATTGACCCTAAATAAAAACCAACAAGCCAAATGAAATAAAAACACCTAAAATCAATAACTTATATTAAATACCACCAATAAATTGCATTTGTAACAATTGAACTATTGAACAATCGAGCAAAATAAACGCACACGTTGAGTCAAAAGGTTTGTACAATAAAACAAAATAATGTCATTAAAAATCAATGAGTTAAAAAAGGCACCAGTCTTTGCATTTAATTTAATTTGAAAAAACGTGATCTAGATCTCTATAATCAAATAGACGATAAATTTTTATCCAGCGGGTATCTGTCTGGCAGATACATAATATCCATACAACCCATTTCCTTTTATCTCCAATTCACGGCATAACATAACCAGTCCTTGGATATGAGCATTTTCCCTATCAAATTAATTAACCCAAATAGCTGATTATTAATTCTCAGCCATTACAAAATTGGTAAGCCGGAGATAATTCAAATGGTTAATAAACTACGTATCGGTATTATTGGTTGCGGCCGCATTGCAGTGTGTAAACATTTCCCTGCATTTGCAAAAGCCAAAGATCGCGTTGACCTGGTCGCTTTCTGTGATATCGAAATTGATCGTGCAATTGATGCTGCAGCTAAATTCGGCGTACCGGGTGCTGAGACTTACTCAGACCACCGCGAGTTGCTTAAAGACAAATCCATCGATGTTGTCTACGTTCTGACGCCGAACAACTCGCATAGTCCTCTGACCGTAGATGCACTTGAAGCAGGTAAACATGTCCTTTGTGAAAAACCGATGGCGGCAACAACAACAGATGCGCAGAAAATGCTGGATGCGGCAAAACGTACCGGTAAAAAACTCACCATCGGATACCAGAACCGTTTCCGTAAAGACGTACAAATCCTGAAACGCGCTAGCGCGGAAGGTGACCTGGGAGAAGTCTATTTTGCCAAAGCACATGCTGTGCGTCGCAAAGCGGTACCAACCTGGGGTGTATTCCTGGACAAAGAAAAACAAGGCGGCGGTCCGCTGATTGATATCGGTACCCATGCCCTGGATATTGCCCTGTGGACGATGGATAACTATAAACCGAAACTGGTTTCGGGCTCTGTATTTCACAAAATGAAAGACAACTTCGAAGGAAATTTGTTCGGCCCATGGAATCCCAAAACCATTGATGTGGAAGATTCTGCATTCGGTTTTATCAAAATGGAAAATGGGGCGACAATCTTCCTCGAAGCGTCCTGGGCGCTGAATATTCTTAAAGCACGCGAAGGCCAGGTTACTCTTTGCGGTACGAAGGCAGGAGCCGAACTGGTAGGTGATGGTGCTGCAGCGCCAACCTCAGCAGTCGACGGTACTGGCAGTATTGCTTTTAATACCGCGCGCTTTGGCGAATTGTTAGATATCGAGCCATTCGTACTTGGCGGCCCTGGTCCTTTAGATCTCGGTAACGAGCCCTTCCGAGTTGCAGATGCTGAACTTGCTGCATGGATTGATGCGATTGAGAACGACAAAGACCCTGTTGTTACTGCAGAACAAGCGTTTATCGTTACCCAGGTACTTGAAGCAATCTACAAATCTGCAGAAACCGGTCAGGCTGTAGAGTTCTAATTTTTCTTTATTGAGTGGCGCAAGTAAATGTGCGCCACTTCGCTTCGCACATTCCATTTCAGCAACATTGCCACCCGGTTAATGAGGAGGTTATATGAACACTCTTAAAGGTCCCGGCATTTTTCTTGCACAATTTATTGACAGTACCCCACCCTTTAATAGTCTTGAAGGACTTGCAGTCTGGGCTGCAAACCTCGGATTCAAAGCGTTGCAGATTCCTTGTAACCACAAACATATTTTTGACGTAGAAAAAGCTGCAGCAAGTCAGCAATATTGTGATGATGTGAAGGGTATTCTTGCTGAACATGGTTTACAAATAAGCGAGCTATCGACACATCTTGAAGGCCAACTTGTTGCCGTCCACCCTGCTTATAACCAACCTTTTGGCGGATTTGCCCCTAAAGAATTTGCAAACGATCCGCAAGCGCGCCAGGAATGGGCTACCGGAATCGTTAAAAAGGCTGCGCAAGCCTCCGCCCGGCTCGGCCTTAATGCTCATGCAACATTTTCTGGTGCACTGGCATGGCCATATTTGTACCCATGGCCACCTCACAATGCCGCTTTATTCGATGAGAGCTTCAAAGAACTGGCCCGTCGTTGGCTGCCGATTCTCAACACCTATGAGGAATATGGTGTAGATGTTTGTTACGAGATCCATCCGAGCGAAGATCTTCATGATGGCGCTTCATTTGAGCGTTTTCTTGACGAGGTAGATCACCATCCTCGTTGCAACATTCTGTTTGACCCTAGCCACCTCCATTTACAGCAAATCGATTATCTCGAATACATCGATATCTATCATGAGCGTATTAAAGCGTTCCATGTGAAAGATGCTGAATATAACAAAAATGGCCGCAGCGGCGTTTACGGTGGTTATCAGCCATGGTTACAGCGTGCCGGTCGTTTCCGTTCCCCTGGTGATGGACAGATCGATTTTAAATCGATCTTTAGCAAACTCACTCAATACGGCTATAGCGGGTGGGCCGTACTTGAATGGGAATGCTGCCTGAAAAATAGCGAAGATGGCGCTCGCGAAGGGAGCAAGTTCATTCAGGAACATATTATCAACGTATCCAGTCGAGCCTTTGATGACTTTGCCGAAACAGGTAATGACGTCAATGAAATCAAAAAAATGCTCGGGCTCATTTGAGAGTGGATATTGGGGGTTGGCAAATGCCTTCTCCCGCGAAATCAAGACCAGATTAATTTGTTACCGGGAATCATCCGGCCGAGGCAAAGATGAAAAAAGAATTTTATGACGCGATTGTTGTCGGCTCAGGAGTAGCGGGCAGCATAGCTGTGAAGGAATTAACTGAAAAGGGAATGAGCGTTATCTTGCTCGAGGCCGGACCGTTTTTAGGTGAAAAAGACTTTAACGTAACACCAGGCCGCCACGAAAAAGTAAAAAAAATTGATGCTCTTGCCCGCTTTAAGATTGCCGTAACAGGGCAACCCCTCCAGGCTCGTGCAACTTATATGAGTAACGAGTACCGTCATTTGTTTGTAAATGACTGGCAAAACCCCTATACCACCCCAAAAGGGCAGTATTTTTTATGGATTAGGGGGCGCCAACTTGGCGGACGCCTTCATACATACGGTCGAGTATTACAACGAATGTCGGACTATGACTTTAAAGCTGCCAGCCTGGACGGCTATGGTCAAAACTGGCCTATCAGCTATGAGGAACTGGATCCCTGGTATTCCCGAATCGAAGAGTTTCTCGGTGTTTATGGCATAGAGGAAAACATTCCGAACTTACCGGACGGAAAATTTGTTCAGACCCCCATTCTGACTAAACCCGAAAAAGCCTTCAAAGCTAAAGTCGAATCTTTATGGCCCGAGCGTAAAGTCACCAGCTGGCGTTTCTCTGCACCAAACTTAAAACGCATCCCGATAGGTGTTCAGGCTGCTATTGATACTGGCCTTCTGGAATTACGCACTGATGCGATAGCAAAAAATATAGATGTAGACCCAATTAGCGGCAAAGCCACTGGTGTCACATTTGTCGATCGATTGACAAAGCAAGAGCATACCGTACGTGCAGGCATGGTCATGCTGTGCGCCTCCGCGATTGAATCGGTCAGACTTTTATTAAATTCCCGCTCGCCACGCCATCCTGAAGGTATTGGCAATTCAAAAGGCCTTCTGGGGCGCTATTTCCTTGAACAGACACCGAGCCTTATAGCTGGTTCGGTTCCGGACAGCCTCGGATGGGAATACGACAAGACGATTCCCCAGGATCCGTTCTGCCGCCCTGCCGGCGGTATCGTTATTCCTCGATTCCAGAATATCGGCAGTAACACGACGAAAGAGTTCATTCGTGGATTTGCTTTCCAGGGCGTAATTGGACGGGGCTACGTATCACCCGATAGTCCATCCCAATTTGGTTTGATGGGCTTCGGTGAGATGCTGGCCAGACCGGAAAATCGCATAACACTCAATCCCAGAAAAAAAGACGCATGGGGTATTCCTGCACCGCATATTGATTGTTCTTTCGGGGAAAATGACCTGATCGTCATGAAAGCACAGCTTCGTACAATTAAGGAGATGGTGAGTGAATGTAACTACAAAGTTGATTTCGCAGGCACGGCACTTGGCCTGGAAAACGCTCGGAATGCTATGCCTGATGAAACGTTTTTGATGAAAACAATCTTTCGCCTCTCGTTTAAAAAGAGTGTTGGTCTGGGCGCAGCCATACATGAAAGTGGCGGAGCGAGAATGGGAGACAATCCCTCAACCTCAGTGCTTAACAGCTTTAACCAATGCTGGGACGTAAGCAATGTTTTCGTCACTGATGGAGCATGCTTTGTAACGAGTGGCACGGTCGGCCCAACACTAACAATGATGGCTATTACTGCCCGGGCATGTGATTACGCGGCAGAACAATATAAGAAGGGACAGCTTTAACCCAACTTATTATAAATAAATTCAATTAATGATTCTGACTTAGCTAATTCAATTACAAAAAGGGAATCATTAATTAAAAATTTTAATTCTCAATGCTAAAGGTATATTTGATGCCAAATTTCATTCTTGTCGGCGACGTCGGCGGAACAAATGCACGTCTGGCCTTGTGTGATATCAGCGATGGAACTATCTCACATATCCATACTTATTCTGCGAATGATTATGCCACACTTGAAGATGTTATAACCCATTACCTGGAAGGTCAGCATGTCACTGTTAACGAAGCTTGCATTGCTATAGCCTGCCCTATCACAAATGACTGGGTTGATATGACGAATCACTCATGGGAATTCTCAATCAGCTCAATGCAGCTCAATCTTGGTCTGACAAATCTTGAAGTCATTAACGACTTCAAAGCGGTATCTATGTCGATCCCCATGCTTAAGGAAGCAGATTTATTGAAGTTTGGTGGGGGCATCGCAGAACGGAACAAGCCCATCGCAGTGTACGGCGCAGGTACAGGCCTTGGTGTTTGTCATCTTGTGCAAACTGAAAAGCAAATTATTAGTCTGCCTGGTGAAGGTGGCCACGTTGACTTCGCCCCTAATAGCGAAGAAGAAGACCGCATACTGTCGGCATTAAGAAGTGAGCATGGACGGATTTCTTATGAACGCGTCCTTTCCGGGCCAGGTCTCGTGAACATCTATAAGGGTATTGTCAAAGTGGACGGGCGTATTCCAGAAAAGCTAAAACCCAAAGACGTCACCGACCGGGCATTGAGTAATGAATGCACCGATTGCCGCCGCGCACTTTCTCTATTTTGCATCTTGCTTGGCCGTTTTGGTGGCAACCTGGCCTTAACTATGGGGACATTCGGAGGCGTATATATTGCCGGCGGTATTGTTCCTCGTTTCCTAGATTTCTTCAAATCATCCGGCTTCAGGAACGCCTTTGAAGACAAGGGACGCTTTAATGAATATCTAAAAGATATTCCCGTTTTCCTGATTACGCACCCTCAGCCCGGGCTACTTGGTGCCGGGGCTCACATGCGCCAGCTGTTGGGTTATTCTCTCAGTTAATTCCGTAAATACTACGGTATCAAGTAATTTTGGAGATGGTTACGTGATTGTCGGTCCCTATATTAATAGCATTGCAATTGTCGTTGGTGGCGTCGCAGGAAGTCTATCATCTCCTTGGATACCAAGACGCCTACACGAAGGAATGCCATTGATGTTTGGCATTTGTTCGATGGCAATGGCAGTGGTATTGATAATGGAAACTGTCAACATGCCCGTAATGGTGCTCGCAGGCATTCTCGGCGCACTTACTGGCGAGTTAATCTCCCTTGAGAAAAAAATTAATACCGTCGCAACAAAAACAAAAACCATCGTCGAATCGATTCTACCAAAACCACGAGGAGAAATAACTAATGAGGAGTTTTTAAAAATCTTCGTGGCATTAATTATTTTATTCGGAGCCAGTGGTACCGGAATTGTGGGGGCGATGAACGAGGGTATGAATGGAGACTCCTCAGTGCTAATTACAAAAGCATTCATGGATTTCTTTTGTGCCATTCTTTTTGCTACCCGTTTAGGGTATTCAGTCGTAATTTTGTTTGTACCGCAGTTGGTAATCCAGCTAATACTTGCCTACAGTGCAGTACTGCTGCTCCCCCTAACAACAAAGGTTATGAGGTCTGACTTTTATGCTGCCGGAGGTTTAGTAATGTTGGCGACAGGATTGAGAATCTGCGGCATAAAGTTATTCCCTGTAGCGAGTATGCTACCAGCTCTACTTTGGGCTATGCCGCTATCCTACCTGTGGGTTCACTTTTCCAACTGACGGACAGTAATCATTTGGAGAGCGCTTCGCGAATTCAGATAATAAGTGCAACGCTTGGTCATGTGGATGGAGGGACGGTTAGCTACCGATAAGCTATCCTG